>JBKEHN010000062.1:0-16112 GCA_046710905.1 Colwellia sp. | reverse complement strand
ATACGAAATAAAACACTAAAAACAGCAATTACTGCACAGATCTATGCTGCAATTTTATCTTGCCTCAGTCGACGACCAATAGCCAAAATATTATCAGGTCCTGGTAATATAACTATATCTTTTCACTAAAAGTAAACACGCTAATGTGTAATTTTTTCAAACTTCCATTGCAAAGATAGATCTTCCTTGACCACTACAAACGTCCTAGTAGTATGGAGATTATTAGATAATAGATTGATCAACAAAGGCAGTTGATTATTTTTTTATCTTCTTCTTAATAAACATACACAGTTATCTAGCGTTTTATATTCCATTAGCGAACAGTAATTAGTACCTGATAAAGCAAGAACGACTAAACTTGAATTGTACCTTTTAAATACTGTACGGCTTTACCTAAAAGAGAAACTTTATTATCCTCAACGTTACATATTATATTACCGCCACGTTTAGAAGACTGATATGCAATTAACTTAGACTTATTGAGCTTCCCAGCCCAATAAGGTGCTAAACCAGTATGAATAGAACCGGTAACGGCATCTTCATCACCACCATTTGCAGGCCAGAAATAACGAGAAACAAAGTCATAATCGTTTGCTTTAGCGGTTACAACAACATCATATGGGGCGAGCTGTTTTAATAACTCATTATTGGGAACGACAGAAGTCACATCAACTTCGTTTTCATACACAACAAAGTATGCTTGATTGTTCAATAATACTTCCTTTGGTGCAATTGAAAGACCATTTAATAATGCTAATGGTATATCGCTAATATTTTTAGGTGGTCTACTCGGGAAATCCATTTTAATGTAACCGTTATTCATTTTCGTAATAGATAAATCACCTACTGCTTTAGCGTAAAAACTAATATTTTTCACATCATGATTTTTAGAAAAAATAACAAATGAAGATGCTAATGTGGCATGACCACAAAAGTCAATTTCAGTTATTGGAGAAAACCAACGAATTTCATAGTTATGAATATCGAGTTTTTTAACATACGCAGTTTCTGATAGATTATTTTCAATCGCAATGGACTGCATAAGCTCATCAGAAAGCCAATCCTTGGTAATAATTACTGCAGCTGAGTTTCCTTTAAACACCGCATCTGTGAATGCGTCAACAATATTGATTTCTAATTCCATTTGAGAATATATCTCCAAAGATATATTTACTTTATAACGCCAAATTAAGCGGTGTAAAGTAGTTAGTTAAAATTTATGATGAATGAAATATAGCCAACTTATGTCGACTCCTCGAGGTTAACAACAAAACTCTATTACAAAGAAATAAATACGAACTTATCAACGAGTTTAGACTCTGATATTTACACGAACTAGTTGTCAAATCTTTAAAAATAGCACTGAGCACCTAGTTAGCTACTGACTAAACTAGCTGGTTTTACCTTTTTGTTGTATAACTAAAACCAGTTTAATTGAAATTAAACTGGTTTCATGATCTGCATGAGTGTAGGTGTATAGCTAACAGTGGGGATGCCAGACGTTACCTAATAAAGGATGTGATCCGTTACGGTCAGGTATTAAATGCAAAAACAGGCTGGCCAATAATCGACGCTCCACGTTCCATCATAACCGTTGCACCACAGTGTATTCAAGCAGGTATTTTAGCAACCTTAGCGTTATTACAAGGCGAACATGCGGAACAATTTTTAACTGAACAAGACATTACTTTTTGGGCAACAAGGTAACGGAACATAATGAGAGCTTTATGGGTAGAAGGTGATCAGGCGTTAGTAGAAGTACTACCGTTGTCCTTAGAACGAGAATTATTTTTATAATCCTAAGGCAAGCTGTCGTTAACTGCGTTAGTGGTGCCTAGCCATGGTATGATGATTCTTGATTTAGTCTTAGTAAACATTGATGGTTGAACCTTATTAAAAGAGATGATACCTAAAAATAATGACTTGGCCACTTTATCAGTAATGAAATTAATGAAACAACGATTGTTAGTTTAATTTTAATCGGTTTATAAAGTCATTATATATCGGGCCAATAAACGTATTACTTAATGAAATTTTAGCCATAAAGTATGGTTTTCTCTCACTGATCAAGGAATACATACTTTATGTTGACGGTTTTGCTGCCTGAAATGAACATATTTTACTTATGTATTTAGGTAGCAGTTAATAAAAAATGTACAGAAAAATATGACAATATTATACAAAGGCTACTTTAGAGTTTTCCTGATATAAATTAATATAAAGCAGCGTTTCAGTTAAAGTGCTAACAAAGGACTTAATCGCTATTAACTTGATATTTAAGTTTATTTCACGCATGGTAATAGGCATATAATTTGACGTACTGTAGGATTAAAATTAAATGAAAAAATTAAAGAATGAAGCTGAATTATTAAAGAAAGCATTAACCATCGGTGAAAAGTACGCGGTCAATCGTGGTTACAATAGTTTTTCAGCAACAAATTCCGCTAAAGATAAGATAGAAAGCCTTTATCGTTTATTGGTTAATGATAAACTTATTCAACCATTAGCACTAGATAATGAAGATCACCCAAACATGAAGCATAAACTGGCACTGTGGATAGCAAAGCAACTTCCAGTAGGTCATGAATTACTTAAGTAATGGTATAGATGAGGTATCAATAAACGGTAAAAGTGAAATAAATATAACCTTAATATTCACTTCATTTTACCAATTATTACCGAGTTAGAATAAAGGTTCTAAAAACTAGCCTCTAACCGCAATTATCCATGGTATTCAACCACCAACACTGCTAGATTAATATTGGGATTCTAATTAGGAATTAATAATAAGGTACTTAACAGCGCATTAATTAATGTAATGGGTGTAATGTAAGTTAGTTAACTGGTCGTAAAAGAAAACGTAAAGTAAAACTAACTTCAATAAGTATCGTCAACATTCATGCGAATAATGAATTAATCATTTATTAGTAATGAATAAACAACGAAATAGCGGTAGAGAGCCAACTATGTACCAAACTGACGATGTACGCATCAATAAAATTAAAGATCTTTTACCTCCAATAGCCTTATTAGAACGATTTCCTGCGTCAGAGCAAGCAACTAAATCAGTCGTTGCGGGTAGAACTGCTATTCATAATATTCTTAAAGGCAAAGATGATCGCTTGTTAGTAGTTATTGGTCCTTGTTCGATTCACGACCCTAAAGCGGCGCTTGAATATGGTCAGCGTTTAGTTCAATTACGTAACAAGTATAAAGATAGTCTAGAGATTGTTATGCGTGTTTATTTTGAAAAGCCACGCACTACGGTTGGTTGGAAGGGATTAATTAATGACCCGTACATGGATAACAGCTTTAAACTCAACGATGGTTTACGCTTAGGCCGAAAGTTATTAGTTGAGCTAAATGATCTTGGTTTACCTACTGCGGGTGAATTCTTAGATATGATAACGCCGCAATATATGGCTGATCTTATGTGTTGGGGAGCCATTGGTGCTCGAACGACTGAATCACAAGTTCACCGTGAATTAGCGTCAGGTCTTTCATGTCCTGTAGGATTTAAAAATGGTACAGATGGCACCATAAAAATTGCGATTGATGCTATTGGCTCAGCGGCAGCATCACATAACTTTTTATCAGTAACAAAGTTTGGTCATGCTGCAATTGTTGAAACCACAGGTAATAGTGATTGTCATATCATTTTACGTGGTGGCAGAAAGACTAACTTTGATGCCGATAGTGTTAAAGCGGTAACTGAGCAATTAATAACTTCTGATTTGAATACCAAGATGATGATTGATTTTAGCCACGCTAACTCGAGTAAAAAATTCGAGAACCAAATGTTAGTCTCTACTGATGTTAGCGGCCAAATAAGCGAAGGTAATGACAATATTTTTGGTGTTATGGTTGAAAGTCATTTAGTTGAAGGTAATCAAAGTCTCGTTAATGGTAAAGCGGAAATCTATGGACAAAGTATTACCGATGCTTGTATTGGTTGGGCTGATACTGAAAAATTATTAAGTCAGTTAAATGAAGCAGTTGTTAGCCGACGATATATTTAAAACGAATAAGGACTAACAATTCCTTTTATTCCTGATTCATGATAAAACGTCTAATTAACTCTTTATAATTAGACGTTTTTTTATGTCCCAAACGCCGTCCATTGTCGATACAGTCCAAGCCAGTCAACAGTCCGTTACTGCTATTTTAAATAAAATTGAATCTGTGGTCTTAGGTAAACCTAAAGAGTGTCGATTAGCACTTGCCTGTATTCTTGCCCAAGGTCATTTATTAATAGAAGATTTACCCGGTATGGGTAAAACGACGCTTGCCCATGTATTGTCGACCACATTAGGCTTGAGCTATCAACGTACTCAGTTTACCAATGATTTATTACCAGCAGATGTTGTTGGTTTTTCTATTTTTGATAAAGAGACAAATCGTTTTGAACTTCACAAAGGTCCTATTTTTAACCAAGTAGTGCTTGCGGATGAAATTAACCGAGCAAGTCCAAAAACACAAAGTGCATTGCTTGAAGCAATGGCCGAGCAGCAAGTGAGTATTGATGGTATTACCCATCAATTACCTATGCCATTTTTTGTTATTGCTACTCAAAACCCATTATTCCATGCAGGGACATATCCTTTACCAGAATCACAACTTGATCGCTTTATGATGCGTTTATCCTTGGGTTTCCCTGATTTAAAAGCTGAAAAGAAAATATTATTAAATACCTCACAACGAACAAATATAACGCTAGCAGATAACAAAAGCGATAATGAGGGAGTGATCAAACAAGAAGAGTTGATAGCCATGCAGACCGCGGTTACTCAAATTAACGTATCCAATGATATTATTGAATATATTATTGCCTTAAGTCATGTCAGTAGACGTGCTTACAGCAGTCACAGTAACCTAACCAACACTCCGCAAGCTAATTCACAGATAAATGAGCCTGAGATTAGTTGTAAGCCCTTATCACCAAGAGCGTCAAAAGCACTATTACAAGCAGCTAAAGCAATGGCTTTTATTGATAACCGAGATTATGTTTTACCTGATGATGTGCAAGCTGTGTTTTATGTAGTCTGTCAGCACAGATTAGAAATGCAACCTAGTCAGCAGTTAGGGTCTAGTCATGCCAACGATACCAATGTAGCTAATAAAATACTTAAATGTGTTGATGTGCTAAATCCTCTTGGTCATTCCTAGGAGCGAGTGATGGCAATATTGTCAGTATTTTCATTACCTAAGTCGATTAGTGGATTCTTTAATAGAAATTTTGAGCGTTGGCTTTCAAAGCGGGTGCCAACGAGGAGTGAACATCAACTAAATAGCCGTAACATCATGATTTATCCAACTCGGTTTGGCTTGTCGTATCTCGGTTTTGTGGTCTTGGTGTTTTTATTGGGGACTAACTATCAAAATAATATTATTTTGCTGTTTAGTTACCTATTAGCGAGTTTGTTTATTAGTGTGATGTTACATAGTTTTTATAATTTTTCTCAATTGCGTTTTTATAGTCGGCCGAAACAGCGAGGTTACGTCGATGATCTGATCTATTTTGCGATTAAAATCACCACTGATAAAACACATTATGATATTAATGCTCATTTCACTGACCGTAGCCTAATTAGCCAGTCTGCACATCTCGCTCAGTGCTTACAAGGCAGTGAAGAAATAAAGTTAACATATAAATCGTCTAAACGAGGCAAGTACTATTTAGGCCGAGTCACCGTTTTTAGTGAATATTCGTTAGGTCTTTTCAAAAGTAAGACGGTATTAGACTTCGGCCATTACGCTATTATTTACCCAAAAGCCAAAAGCTTAATTGCCAGCCAATTTCAATTTTCGTCACAACCAGATGAGCCAAATATAGAAAGTTATCAAACCACTAATAGTATTGGTACCGATGATTTTTCTGAACTAAAAAGTTTTGTTCGTGGCGAATCAAGAGCCAGAACGGCCTGGAAGCAGTTAGCAAAAGGGCAAGGGCATTATTCAAAACATTATCAAGCAAGTCAGGGGCAATTACAGTGGTTAAAACTTCAAGATATGCCAAGTAATGATGTTGAAACACAACTGACCTATTTAAGTTTTCTTATTGGCGAACTAACAGCAACTAATCAAGCATTTGGTTTATCGCTTTCTGCTGATATTAGCAATGAGTCAATGAACATAGCACCTAACGTTGGCTTTGAACATCAACAAGCCTGTTTAATCGCATTGGCTTTATATTGATGATATTTTTCAATAAAAAAACCTCATTAGGCTCTATAGGGACAGCTAAAGTAAATTTTTGTTTAAGTAGACAAAATGCTTGGCTACTCTGGTTGTGCCAATGCTTAAATATTGCTGTGATTGCCTTAGAATTAAGTACTTGGATGCTTGCTATTATTTTATTATCACTGGCGTGGCAGGCACTTTTATTACATAACAGCCGAGATCGTGAAAAAACGGGCAAGAAAGAAACTACGGCTAACCACTCGACTCAACGACAACACAATCACCTTCAAAAAAAACAACGACAAAAACAACAACAACAGGCAACTATTGTTTCACCTATCATTCTAGGAATATTTGCGCTATTAGGCTGCCTAGTCATTGCTATTACTGCTAGAGAAGTAGGGATTCTAGCAAGTATGGTACATTTACTTTGTTTCTCTTATGTACTGAAAGCCTTTGAGTTAAAGGCACGAAGGGACTTCTATCAACTACTACTATTAGGGCTGTTTGTTTTAGTAACATCACTTATTTTTAGACAAGACTTACTTTTTAGCTTCATTACACTCACTTTATTAGTTATTAATTTATCGGTTTTGTTACAGTTTTTTTCATCGGAGAAAACTTTTGCCAGAGATATTAAAGTGATGACTATTATACTGGCGCAAAGTGCGATGTTAGCCGTAGTACTTTTTTTAGTTTTTCCTCGATTATCACCTTTTTGGCAAATGCCGCGAGCAAAGTCAGCGGAAACTGGCTTATCCGATACAGTGAAGCCTGGGGATATCGCCAATTTATCTCGATCAACGAAATTAGCATTTCGCGCTGATTTTGGTCAACAAAGTATACCTAATTATTCGCAGCTATATTGGCGTGCAATGGTGTTAGAGGATTACGATGGTAGACAATGGACTAGGATAAAAGCGGCGCATAAGAATACAGGTAAACAAGCAACGAGTAGCACCTTTAGTGTTAATATCAATGACAGTGATATTGTCCCCTTGAATTATCAAGTTACCATAGAGCCAAGCTTTCAAAAGTATTTATTTGCTTTAGCTCCGGCTATTACTTCGAATGAGGGCTATGGCATTAGGGCAAAAAATGATTACACCTTTATCAGTTCAAAAATTATCACAGAAGCGAAATCCTACCAACTAAGTAGTTTTTTATCACTACCATTATCGCTTGTGTTATCTGAGCACAGTAGAACAGTTAATTTAAATTATCCACAGGGTAGTAACCCTCGATTAGAACAAATGGCGCTGCAGTTAAAGCATATTTATCCTGACGCTCAAGCACGTGCACAAGCGGTGCTGTCACGTATAAATAAACAAAATTATTCCTATACTTTACAACCGCCATTATTGCTCAATAATAGCTTAGACCAGTTCTTCTTTGATACTCAAGCGGGTTTTTGTGTTCATTATGCCAGTGCTTTTACCTTTATTATGCGTGCATCAGGCATTCCGGCTCGTTTGGTAACCGGCTATTTAGGTGGTGAATATAATGGTAGTAATAATGAGGATGAATATTCAGAGAAGGGGCATCTAAGTATTTATCAATATGACGCTCATGCTTGGTCTGAAATATGGGTACAAGATAAGGGTTGGGTTCGTGTTGATCCTACGGGTGCCGTAGACCCAGAACGGGTGAATTCAGGATGGTCGAATGAATTATTGCAAGAACAATCCAAGCTGAACAATGAGCTGTTTAGCTTGTATCAGATGAAGAATATTGCCTGGCTCAATAGCTTACGCTTACAATTCGATATTCTTGATTATCAATGGACCCGATGGGTCATTGGTTTTAATAGCAAGCAGCAATATAACTTATTAAAACAATGGTTTGGTAATATGGCTAGTTGGAAGTTCGCTTTAATTATTACCATAGCACTGGTCATCAGCATGGTTATGCTTATGTTATTTCTCCACTTTTTTAATCGTTCGACGTTAAAAAAGCAACGCCTATCGAAATGGCAGTTAGTTTATCAAAAAGCCTTGGGTAAATTAGCAAAGCAGGGCATAGTTAAACCTGTTGCCATGACGGTTAACGATTTTTCTAGTCAGGTAAGAGCACAATATCCTGAGTTAGCTATTGTTTTTACTCGATTAAGTGTGAGTTATAGTTACTTATCTTATCAAGTATTATCGACTGATCAACAACTAAAACACTCAGTAAAAATACAACAACACTATCGTGACTTTCTGCAGATATTAAAAAAACAGCCATAAAAATATTTTATGATTATATGTCATATAATTGAAACATTTAGCCGTTATTCTTATCAGGATATAAAAAATGCCTTGTTGAATGGTATTAATTTTCCTAACTTTAAAGTAAGCCTAAGTTAAATCTAAGTTAAAGCTTACGTTAAATGTTGACCTTATATAACTTAGGTGAATTTCTTCTTAATATTGACTATGGAGTGTCTGTTATGCCACATATCCCAAGTGATTATGACCATGTTTTTGAAAAGAAGTTGAACTTGGCCGAACGATTTAAAATGGCCACCTTAGTCGCTGTGATAAGTTACTTCACCCTTATTGGCTGGATAGTTGCGTTGGTGATTTATGATAAACATCAATCATCACTAGCGAGCTTTCATTTACGCCAATCTTTAGGTTTAATTATTACCGGTGCTATGCTTTCATTGATTCCTTTAGTAGGCTGGGGGCTAAACCTTATTGTTATTCTGGCTTGGGCAGTCGGGCTTTGTGCTGCGATCCAAGGTAAAGAATATAAGGTACCTTTATTAGGTGATTTTTATCAAAAGCATTTAGACTTTATAGAATAATAAGTCCCATTGAGAATCAAATTAGAGCTAAATAATAACCAAATATGGCTCTAATTAACCCACCCTATTACAATAACCCTGTAGTACTTTCGTAATTACATATTAGCTCACTGATTTTACTAGTGTTCATCTTCGCCTTGTGGTTAAATTTACCTAGACATTTTGTATTCAAAATTTAGCTGAATTCTAGCTCACTAAGGCATTATCTTGATCCATTTATATCCAGCCAACAAAATGGAAAACTTGTTGCTCTTGCTCAACAAAATTTCACAGCTTTCTCCTCTAGGTGTATTCAATCAAGAAGTCATTGTGGTACAAAACGCAGGTATGCAGCATTGGCTCAATTTAGCGATTGCTAAAGAACGTGGTATTAGTATGAATATGCGTTACGCGTTACCAGCTCAATTTTTGTGGAAGTTAATTAGGTCCCTAGCTAGCGAGGATAAGGTACCTGATCAGTCTCCTTACTCAAGAGAAGTACTTTGTTGGCGTATTCATCAAATATTAGCGCGTGATTCAGTAGTAGAAGATGATGATTTCAGTCAAGCGACCCACTATTGGCGTGGTGAAGAAGTCCTAAACGAAGGTGATATAAATACTCATCAGGAAGGTAAACATGCACAGTTAAAACGTTATCAATTAGCCACACAATTAGCCGATTTATATGAGCAGTATTTGATATTTAGACCACAGTGGTTAGACGATTGGCAACAAGGTAAATTTGACCTTAAAGGTTTAGAAAATATTACAACCAGCGAGCATAAATGGCAGGGGAAACTCTGGTGTTTGTTAATTGACCAATTGGCTTATAATCCGGTTGAATTAATGCATGATGCTATTGCTAATATCAAAGACAAAAAAGATCTCATTCCACCACGTATTAGTTTTTTCGGTCTTAATACCATGGCGCCGATGTGGTTAGATTTTATTAATGCCTTAAGTGAGCATGTTGAAGTGCATTTTTTTCATCTCAATCCTTGTTTTTCTTATTGGGGTGATATTCGTACAGAGAAACAAGAAGTTAAAGAAAAACATGCTTTAACACAAGCCATAGGTAAATTATCGAAATGGTCGGATGGTGTTTCAGCGGATGAGTTGGATGTGCAAAGTTTTGTTGGTAATCCTTTGTTAGCCAATTTAGGACAACAAGGACGTGAGTTTATCTCAATGTTACAAGATTACAGTACTATTGATGTTGAGTTGTTTGAACAAGCTAAAGTTGAGCAAGCTAAAAGTGACCAACCAGTAAATGATCATGAAGAAATAATTAGCGGCGACTTAATTAGTGGTGGAGTAAGTAGTGTTTTACATCAGCTACAAAATGATATTCTTGAACTGTCTGATGCAAGAGCTCCCAAAGAGCTTAATAACGAAGATGAAGCAACTATCCCTAAAGAAGCCCAGCATGATGATTCAATTATTATCACCAGTTGTCATAGCGCATTACGCGAAGTTCAAGCACTACATGACTACTTATTGCATCAATTTAATCAAGACAAAAGCTTAACCCCAAAAGATATCTTGGTTATGTGTCCGCAAATCGAAGAATATGCTCCTTATGTTAATGCTGTGTTTACCCGTGGCTGGCAAGATATAGCTGGCGAAGTACCACCGCTGCCTTGCTCTATTGCTGATCGTAGTGCAAAAGATAGTGACCCTTTAGTGGCGGCTTTTACGGAATTACTGACCTTACCTGATAGTCGATTTGGCGTATCACAACTGTTAGCATTTTTACGTTTACCTGCCATGGCGCATAACTTTGCTATTAACGGCGAAGACTTAGTTAAAATTTCTGCTTGGTTAGAGCAAGCCACAGTCCACTGGGGCTTAGATTTAACGCATAAGCAATCATTGTTAGGGCAACAAGCCAACGCTTCATTTACTTGGCAACAAGGCTTATCACGCTTATTGCGTGGCTTTGCTTATGCTGATAGTGAGCAAGTTTATCAACAACAGTTGTTATTGAGTAATGTTGAAGGTAGTGATGGCATTTTACTCGGTCAATTAATGCTATTTATCGAACAATTACATTATTTTAGTGAAAACCTACAACGTTCACGCACGGCAGTTCAATGGCAAAGCTTTTTACTTGAGCAGTTAGGACATTTATTTAGTCGAGTTGATGCCGATAACGTCAGTAATGAAAATAGTCTGATGGTAATTGAACAAGCCATTGCTGGCTTAGTTGAACATTGCCACCATGCGAATTTTGAAGATGATATTTCCCTACTAATTGTTGTTGATTATTTAAGCCAACACTTTAGTCAAGGTGACGCCAGTAAGCAGTTTATGGTAGGGCAGGTAACTTTTTGCTCTATGTTACCGATGCGTAGTATTCCTTTTAAAGTGATAGCAGTATTGGGGTTAAATGATGGCCAATTCCCGCGTCAACGCCAGCCTTTAGGATTTGATCTTATGTCGCTTTCAAAGGCTGAATTAGGCGATAGATCACGTCGTGGTGATGACCGATACTTATTTCTTGAAGCAATCATCTCAGCAAGAGATTCGTTATACCTTAGCTATCAAGGTCGAAACATCAAAAACAATAATGAAAAACAACCTTCACTGGTGGTTAAAGAGCTAATGGAATACTTAGCACAAGGTTATGGTTGGAATTTTACTGAAGACCCGCTCGAAAACGATAGTAGCGAAAGTAAAAAATCGGCTATCTATCAGTTAGCGATGCAAGCGTTTAGTGCTAACAACTATCAAGGTAAATGGCCAAGTTTTGATGCAAACTGGTTAGCATTAGGGCAGAGTGCTAATGACGCTAATGAGATAGATGAAGAAAGTGATAGACCATCAGTCAATTCTTCTTTAACCATTGCAAGTGTCAATGCCACAGTAACCGAAACTGATGCGCTGAGTTTATCTTGCCAGCAATTAATAGGTTTTTATCAGCATCCAGCTAAGATGTTCGCGCAACAGCAACTTAATTTATATTTTGATAATAACAATACCTTGCTTGAAGATGTTGAGCCCTTTAGCGTTAATCACTTACAAAGCTACTTATTACGACAAGATTTACTGGGAGCCGCACTCACTGGAACACTTAACAGCGCAGTAACCACAGCAATAGGTACGGCATCATATAAAGATGAGTCAGAACAGGTATTAACCCGTGCTCAGTTATCCGGTAAATTTCCAGATCTACCAACAACGACAAATCTGTTTAATGATTATCAGCAAGATGTTGAACAGTTTAGCGAAGAAATAAGCAAATTGAGCTGTGAAAACCCAGAATTGATCGACTGTAACATCTTACTTAATATTGATGGCGTCCATGTTTCACTGAATAGCAAAGTAGCGGTTAAGAATAACTTGCTAGTGCACTATCGTAGCTCAAGCGCCAAAGCCAAAGATAAATTTGTCATGTATTTCCACCAGCTTGTCGTACAGGTATGGCAAGACCAAGCTATTGCCAATGAAGTAAACACTCTTAGTACAGCAAGTAAAGATGATTGCGCCCTTAAACTAAAGCAAGTAACTGAGACGATTGGTTTATATTTTAATACTAAGGCGCAGAAAGTAGAGCAGTTCACTGTGGCAAATATAGCCGATGCCAAATCCAAACTCATTAACCTTGTTAATATGTTTTTTAAAGGTCAACAACAAGTACTACTGCTAAATGGTGAATTAGCAGAGCAGGTATTTGTTAAAAAACGTGGTCAACTCGTTGAGATGACACAAGCGCGATTTGCAGGTTTGTGGTTAGGTGATATGAGTACACGCGGATTAAGTGATGATGATTACCTTAGTTATTTTTGGTCTGAATGCCCGCAGTACCAGGATCACCAAGCTGATATCGAGTTTATCTATCAGGACTTATATCAAGTAGTGGTGAAACAGGCAGCTAAGAAAGCTAGCAGTAAAGCCACGGCTAAAAGCAAGGAGGCTAAATAATGCCTGATACAACAATGGTGTCCCAAAATACGCGCTTAAATGCGACAGCAGAGCCTAATACCAAGGTTACCTCTGATCCTATTCAGTTAAAAAACTTAGATGCCGCTACCATTAAATTGAATGGCAAACATCTGATAGAAGCCAGTGCTGGTACCGGAAAAACCTATAATATTACCCGTATCTATTTACGTTTACTGCTTGAACGCCAGTTAACGGTTGAACAAATTTTATTGATGACCTTTACCAAAGATGCCACCCAAGAACTACGAGGCCGCATTGATGTATTTATTCGTTTAGCCTTGAATGATTGGGATAACCTGTGCCAAGAAGACAGCTACTTTGCCACGCTTGATAAACGTATTGAAAAACCGCAACGAGAGTTTCTTTTAAAACGTGCGTTACTGTTTTTAGATGAAGCGGCCATCTTTACTATTCATGGTTTCTGTCAGCGAGTATTAAATCAATATGCTTTTACCAGTGGTTTACCGTTCAATGCCAATATGGCAGCCAATTCCTCTGAAATAACTCTGCAAGTTTGCCAAGATTGGTATCGTAGTTTAGCCAAATCAGACGATGAAAGTTTTATGCTGCTTGCTAGCTTTTGGGCGACACCTGACAGCTTTGTCTCTAGCTTTAGTAAAGCCATTGGCCACACCAGTGTTTTGTCTGTCGTTGATGTGGAAAGTATTGAAGCGGAGTTTATTGCGCTAGTTCGTCTTGCCTCACAAAGCTTAAGTGCCAACAGTGATCTTTTTGAAAATGCCTTAATATTAGTTAAAAAGGGCGTAGACCAAGAGAAGAGACGTGACGAGCTATTGCAATTAACAGCTTGGCTTGAAAGCATTATCAGCAAAGAATTATCACTGCTTGATGTTGGTCAGGGTAAGGTCAAAATGCCGGATGGCTTTTTTGATGGTAAACGTTATGCCAGATCTACTTTTAAAGTAGATCTACTTGAAGCGTTTTCCGTAGTAAAAGAAGTTAAAGAGCAAGTTAAAAAAATAGCGACCAACATTAATAAAGCTAAAGCGTACGCTATTGTTAAGTCGGGTATTTATACTATTCGACAACAAGTCATTGAACAAAAACAGGCGCTGAATTTATTAGATTTTGATGATCTGATTAATACCTTAGCCAATTGTCTTAACGCTGCTGTTTCGAGCGATAAGATAGCAAACGAAGACTTTGTCAGTGATGAAAACTCCGTTGATGAAGGCTCTAACTTACTAGCACAACAGTTACTGGCGCAATATCCCGTCGCTTTAATAGATGAGTTTCAAGATACCGATCCAAAACAATTTGGTATTTTACAATCGATTTATTATGGTAGTAAAGCTAAAAAGGCTAAGGCCGGTTTATTCCTCATTGGCGATCCAAAACAAGCTATTTATGGCTTTCGTGGCGGTGACATATTTGCCTATTTAAATGCTCGTAGTGGTTGTGATTACCATTGGTTGATGGATACCAATTGGCGCTCAACGGCTGAAATGATTGCAGGTTATAATCAATTTTTTACCTATAAGCGTAATGAAGCCGATAGTCCGCAAGGTGAAAGTGTCTTTGGTTTTGGTATTCCATATTTACCGGTATTAGCAGGTAAAGGACTAGCGGGGGAAAAAGCCCAAGGCGTTGATCAGCCAGTTATCGCAGACAGTGATAAAGCGCTGCAATTTATTCATTTCACTAATAAAGAAAATGATGATGAAAATGCCGATGATGATACTAACCCGCAAGGTGACAAAGTTAGTCAAGGTAGTCGTCCTATGTTGGCTAACTGGTGTGCTAATGAAATTGTAACCTTGTTGTCGTCTAGAGATACTGAAAAAGATGCGTCAGCTAAGGTAAAACCAAAAGATATCGCGATACTTGTCAGAGATGGCGCAGAAGCGCGAGATATAAAACATGCCTTGCAACAAGCAGGACTTGATAGTGTCTTTTTATCAGATAGAGCCAACTTATTTCATTCAGAGCAAGCTAAACAATTATTGGGCTTACTTAAAGGGGTATTATTACCAGAGAATGAGCGATTATTTGTTGCCGCGCTGTCCTGTGGATTATTAGGCTTTGATGCAAATAAACTCCATCAACTGCAGCAAGATGAAATAGCTTATCAAACATTAAAATTTGCTTTTGTCGAGTATCGAACACAATGGCAACGACAAGGTTTTATTACCATGGCCATTAATTTGATGCATAATCTGATGGATGTTCCTCAAAACAATAAAGATCGTTGTTTGACCAATGTGCTGCATTTATTTGAGATTTTACAAGCGGCGAGTGTTCGATTAAGTCAAGGACAAGAACTGTTACATTGGTTCGAGCAGCAATGTCATCTAGAAACTAATGATGTTGAAGCTGAGCTACGTTTAGAGAGTGACGGCGACCTTATTCGTTTGATAACTCAACATGGCTGTAAAGGCCTTGAATTCCCTTATGTCTTTATTCCTTTTGCTTGTCGTCATAAAGATCCGCTTAAGTTTGGTAATAAGTCAGTCAGTTATCTGGAATACCATGATAAAAATGGTGACTTATGCCTAAGCCTCGATGGTTCCAAAGAAGCTAAAACAGCGATGAGCAATGAAGCTTATGCTGAAAGTATTCGTTTGTTGTATGTTGCCATTACCAGAGCGGAACGTCGCTGTTATGTATTGTGCTGTGCTTTTGATAATTATCATTTATCGCCTTTAGGTAAAACACTGCAGTTTCTAGAGCAAGAGAGCATCATTAAAGCGCTACAAACACTGAGAAAAAGTGCTGAGCATGCCATCGGTATTCGTGAAGTAGTACTTCAATGTTACCTCGATGAAGACAGCGAAAATAAAGCTGCACTGAATCAGCGGGATAACTTAAATGATTTTTCTAATACCGCGGTTAGTAAATTTACAGGTAAAATAGAGCGAGATTGGTGGTTAAGTTCATTCTCAGCCTTAAGCCGTAATATTCGCCATGCTGGCGTTTCTAATCCTGACAGAGATACCGATACATCTAGCACTCAAGTAGCAACATTATCTGTTACAGTGTTTAATTCTCCAGAATTAAACACTGATACTAACGCTGAGCAGATTTGCTTTAAATTAACCAAAGGTGCTCATACGGGTAACTTATTACACGATATTTTAGAACAAACTGATTTTTCTGAGCCAGACTGGCAAGAAAGTATGGAAAAGCCTTTATTAGCTTATGGCGAACTAAATGGTAATAATACGAATACTGGCAATAACGGTACTTTATTTACCAC
>JBKEHN010000061.1:0-16432 GCA_046710905.1 Colwellia sp. | reverse complement strand
TTGATGATTATTGATGATTATTGATGATTATTGACGAGTTTTAAGGTAACATTGAAGATAATAAAGCACTGAGTAATTACTTAGTGCTTTTTTATTGGTCTTGAAAAAGATTATAAAATCATATAGATAAATATTTTAGTTTGAAGTCATCTATACTGAACTAACTATTCATTACAAGGCCATCGCAGTGGTCGTAGGTATCAAATGGAAATTATATTAATTCGGTATGGAAAGCTAATATCAGCAGTGTTACTTAATTGTACTTATCTAAGCCAACCAATTACATTTACCTATACTACAAAATTTTGGCCTTATTAAAACTGTCAACCTTGGATAAATTGAACACTGCTATAAGACTTCTAGCTATAAGCGGTCATTGGCTTTTGTTCATCCTTAAGCATATCCAAGACAATTCTAACCAAAATTTACTGCTTGTTTATGGGACTGATTTAAGCTCTTGCTTACGATCACTAGAAAGTGGCTCTTGGCCAGTATTTAGTATATATCCTTCATATTTGCATCTAGAACAGACAGACCCAAGTCCTTCATATATTTCATCTTTGACTTCTTGCTATTAATAAGGTTTCTTTTCATTGGAAGTATCGTGATGTGTTACTGAATTTGTTTGTTCAGAAAATTGTTGCTTTTGAAACCATACACCTTCAATCCCAATAGTGTACTTCACATCACTCTTGGTTATGTTTTTATAAGTTAACAATTTAATTTCAGGACTTATAGTCGAAGGATATTTTTTACCCTCTAATACTTTAACTGAAATATCGATAGCTAGTTCTGCCTGTAATAGCGGAAAGTCGCTTACGGAAGCTTCTAATGCTCTATTTTTTAAAAGTCTTAATGTATCGACATTGGAATAATACGCAAGAATTTTTGTATCATACCCTCTTAGCTCTACTAAACTGGTAAGAATTTTTGCACCTACTGCGTTTGAAATCACATAATCGACAGTCTGTAAGTCAAAGAATTGTCTTATCAAACCTGCTTGTATATTACTTTGTGTTGCGCCATATCCCATATTGATAAGTTTGATTCTTGGGTGTTGCTTAGCTAGTTTAATTAAGCCATTTACAGCATCTACCACCCATTCTGAACTTTTAGGACCAGGTAAAAATCCAACACTTATTCTCTGGGAATTATCTGTGGATAAAATATAACTTAGCGCTAATGAACTCATCCCTTCAAAGGATACTTTTGAATGAGACGTTATTTTATTGTGCTTGATACCATTTATCAGATCAATCACAACTTTTTTATCTTGAAGCAACTCTGAAATTTCGTGATTCAAACCTGTATCACTTATAGAAGCAATAATATAGCCGTCAGCCCCTTTAGTTCGGCACTCGGTAAGCTGTTGCTTTTGCTTAGCTAAATTATGATAACTACCAGCATCATAAATTGCTAAATTTACTCCTAGTTGTTCCGCTTTCATTTTTAACGCTTGGGATACCCCCCACCAATATGGATCTCTTCCATTAGGTAATAAGGCACATAACTTCCATTCTTTAATTGCTTTAGCCTGCATTGAATAGATAACTTTATTACCATCAGCAATGAGTTGATAGTTTTCAGTTTTTCCTTCAGATATTAAGAACGCTACTATCATAAATAACAATATTTTATATATGAACAATGTATTAAATTCCGTATCAAATGAACAAAAATTATAGGTTATAGTAATTTAATCGATTAAATATTAAATTACAGACTTAGCGCTGTCATACCTATTGTACGAGGCTAGTGTGTTTGAAATAAACATACATGTTACAGGATAGGATAGGTCTAATGGTATAGCAATATTTAGATGAATCCAGTTTCTGTAGCACAGTAATGAGCTTAAATCAGCCCATCAAACGAGTAGTAAATTTTAGTTAAACTTATCCTGAATATAAACATAGTTTATCAAAACTCAATGTCAGCTTATGGCTCAGCAGTTGTCCTAAAGAATCGTAAAGTGATTATAAATTTATTATGGCAAACCTAATGTTATTTAGTGGCCATATTAGGTGTTATTAGATGGCATTGTTTGATGATAATAACTGCCAGTTTTGATGTAATTAGGTGGTTAAACTGATGTAATTATTCAGATAAAATCAGTTCACACATTAAAACCACGAATTTGACCATAATCCGAGGCTATTTGTCACGATCGTATTGGGCTAAGAACATACCAATGAATAACATGGCAACAGTGGGTAATAATTCCTTATCTATTGGTATATTTACCGATTCAGGTAATAAAATAGCTTTTACACACATGACCAGAGCTTCGCCGACGTTAACCTATTTAGCTGATTTTTTTTGTACTGAAAGAGTGTAGAGATAAAGGCATTAGTAAGTAGCTAATGTAGGCTTACTTCGCATCTTCAATGACAAGGTATTCGCCATATAGCACTTGCTACTAGTGATACTCATAGTCTTTCTCAGTAATTTAGTGTTAAAGTATTCAATTCTCTAGAGTCGTTTATGGAATTGCATCAAGCGGATGTCATGTTCGGTGTTCGTCTTACTTGAATATGTTCGTTGGAGGAAAACAGAGCGACGTATAATTAAGTTATGGCTCAAGGTGTTTCCATTACCCTCAAGTAGAGTGCTATAACAGTTTTTTATAAAAACTAGCTAACTCACTTTAAAAGTAAAAAGTTATCACTCGAGAGCAGTACCACGTTGTTTTATCTGTTATTCTACAAGCCTTATCCTTAACGATTAGGTTTTAAAAGTATATGGAGCGCACGTTATTTCCAACACTCATCGGTGTTTTTACCAGTTTATTGGCCATTTGGTCTCTACATACCTTTTTAGTGGTTGATGATTGCTTAGATCAGGGCGGCTCTTTTGATTATGCTACAGCCAAGTGTTTACTTGAAAATGGTCAGGTTTATGATTCCAATATAGCAACCGTGGTACTAGTGCTCTACTTTGTCGTAGGCTTTAGCGTTTCGTTTATAGTTTCAAGCGTTATTAGAAAATTTTTTAAGATTAAAAAATAACTACTTTTATAAGCGATATAAATTAAATGGCTGCTCTTGTAGGTGGGTTAATTCATCATAACAAAGTAGCTATTACGGAGTATGTATTTGCCAAATTGAAGTGGCATAGTTAATTTACAAGGTCATATTATAGTACCCGATGACGATCCTAGTATCGTCAAGAATGAATTAGTAGACCATATTGAATTAACACAACCTGAGTCAGGTTGTGTAGTGTTGAAGGTTATAGTTGCTCCACTAAAGCCCAATAAACTTGATGTATATGAAGGTTTTCTCGATCAACCATCTTTTAATAAACACCAAAAAAGAGTAAAAATTTCGACTTGGGGCCAAGCCACCCATAATGTTGAAAGGTATTATACAATTAGTCATTAGTATCGAAATGAAATGTCTTATTGTTATTAGTTCCTCTTGCAGTTAAGCGATTAAGTTGACTTTTAAATAACTAAATATCATGAATGTGAAGGTTAATGAAAAAATTTGAACGTTAACCACCAGACATAAAAGTGCTATTACAGCAAATACGTGATTTGATTTTTAGTGTCGCAAAGAAAGAGCATATTAACACGTTATAAACGACTCTACAGTCCGAGGAGCCTAGTTATATGTTAAGTAGAGGTAATACTATTCGCTCGATGACAAAGGAAACACACATAAAAAATTTACTCATATTTTAATGGTAAAACATCGCTAATTGAGATATTCAAAGAACTAGTTACAAAAAAACCAAACAGCTGAATTTACTTGCGGCATTACAATAGCCGATATCAATAAGGTAATCTTTTACAAAATATAATCGGTAGTTGTCAGGTCTACTAAGCTAGACCCCCTTATTTATAGTAGGAATTTCCCTTGTTACGTAGTTTCTCTATTCAAGCCATAATATTTCTTGTCGCTTTTCAACTACTCTCTTTTTTACGTGAAACGAATATGTTGTCGACTGATACCCCATTGAATGACATTGTCACAGCAACGCAAGCTGTTGTTATCGATGAAGTCCCCACCTTAATGGGTGAAACTATTTCATTAAACGCTCAGGGTAAAACCACTATTTTGTATTTCTTTGCACCTTGGTGTCAGGTTTGTCACGCCAGTATTGGTAATTTACAAGCCTTGTTCCAAAAAAATGAACAACTTGATGTTATTGCCATTGCTATGGACTTTAGCAGTAGCAAAGAGGTGATTAGATTTACTAGCCAACACCAATTAACTTTTCCCATTGCGCTCGGTAATGAAGCCATTAAACAAACTTTTAAAATCAGTGGATATCCCAGTTATTACGTTTTAAATGAAGAAAATATGATTATTGGTAAATCTATGGGATATTCTTCAGAGTTAGGCCTTTATTTACGGTCATTATAAAAGTTTTTTAGTTCGATCTATATAGTGATCTGCCAGTTGTTTGTGTACACTGTATTCTTCAATTCTTCATTGGCGCTATGCTAAGTAGATAGACCAAACAAGCAAAGAAATAATGACTATGCAAATTACTGACAATTTTGATAGCGGTAACATCCGCGTTATTGATGCAACTGATGCAAGCAATATTCAACTAGAGATAAAGAAAGATAACCAATCTGATTTTTATCAATGGTTTCACTTTAAATTGCAAACTGACTTAAACGCTAATGGCGATCGTCAAGAGCACGTAATGCATTTAAACAATGCCGGTAAAGCTGCCTACGTTGAAGGCTGGGAAGATTACCAAGCGGTTGCTTCTTATGACCGTGAACATTGGTTCCGTGTCCCTTCAAAATATGATGGTGAAAAACTTACTATCACGTTAACGCCAGAATATGATTCAGTCTATTTTGCTTACTTTGCACCATATAGCTATGAGCGTCATCAAGATCTAGTTCATAATGCACAAATGCATCTTGATTGTCAGGTCCAGGTTTTAGGTCAGACACTTGACGGTCGTGATATAACGTTACTAAAAATTGGTGAAGAGGGTGAGGGCAAGCGTAAAGTTTGGATCACTGCTCGTCAACATCCTGGAGAATCGATGGCTGAATGGTTTGTTGAAGGTATGTTAGACCGCCTACTTGATGAAGATGACGGCGTCGCCCGTGCTTTATTAAATAAGACTGTTTTTTATGTTGTGCCTAATATGAATCCTGATGGCAGTGTGCGTGGTCATCTGCGTACCAATGCTTGTGGCACTAACTTAAACCGTGAGTGGCTAGAGCCAACCATGGAACGTAGTCCAGAAGTTTTCCTTGTTCGTGAACAAATGTTAGCTATTGGCGTTGATATGTTCCTTGACGTGCACGGTGATGAAGCATTACCAGTAAACTTTGTTGCCGGTTGTGAAGGTGTTATAAATTATGATACTAAACATAAAGCATTAGAAGACAAGTTTAAAAAAATAATGATCGCTATCACACCAGAGTTTCAAGATGAGCGCGGTTATGACAGAGATGAACCAGGTAAGGCTAACCCTACGGTTGGTACTAACTGGGTTGGCAACCAATTTAAGTGTTTAGCTTATACCATTGAAATGCCATTTAAAGATAATGACTTACTACCTGATTTCAGTGTAGGCTGGTCTGATAAGCGAAGTAGTTTATTAGGCCGTGACTTTTTAACGGGTGTTTACCATATGGTAGATGACTTACGTAAATAAGTGACAAGCAATTAAAGTAAAAGGCGAATTTCTCATAGATTCGCCTTTTCTTTCTCTCATATCAAACAGATTAATTAAGTGACCTATTAAGCTGTTTGATATTAAGACAAATATAATAGCTTGGGAGTCTAACTATTATATTTAATCAATAAAAGATAACTAGAAAATAATGAATAACATTATTCAATAAAATAATAACAATCAGAGGAGTTAACTGTGCAAGATTTAGTCAATACGATCAACAGTATCATTTGGAGCCCCGCGCTTATTTATTTGTGTTTAGGCGCAGGTTTATTTTTCACAATATTAACACGTGGTGTGCAAGTACGTCATTTTAATGAAATGTGGCGCTTATTACTGTCAGGTAGAAGTTCAGAGAAAGGTTTATCGTCATTCCAATCGCTTTCTGTTTCTTTATCTGGTCGTGTCGGTACAGGTAATATTGCTGGTGTTGCTACCGCTATCGGTTTTGGTGGCCCAGGTGCGGTATTTTGGATGTGGGTTGTTGCCTTTTTTGGCGCAGCTACCGCTTATATTGAATCTACCAACGCACAAATTTATAAAGAAGAAGACGATGGTTTTTACCGCGGTGGTCCAGCTTACTACATAGAAAAAGCCATGGGACAAAAATGGTATGCATGGATATTTGCCATCGCAACTATTTTAGCCTGTGGTTTAATGCTGCCTATGGTGCAATCAAATGGTATTGGTGAAGCGATTACTATGGTATTTGGTCAAGGTGATATTGTTGAAACTGCGCTAGGTACATTGAGTATGGTTAAAGTGTACACCGCTACTGGTATTGTATTGTTATTAGGTTTCATCATCTTTGGGGGAGTTAAACGTATTGCTAACTTTACCCAAGTAGTTGTTCCTTTTATGGCACTTGCCTATGTTTTAGTATCACTAGTTATTATTGGTTTAAGTATCGATAGATTACCAGAAGTATTTATGATGATTATCAACGATGCCTTTAGCCCTATGGCAGGTGTTGGCGCTGCCATAGGTTGGGGTGTTAAACGTGGTGTTTACTCAAACGAAGCAGGCCAAGGTACAGGACCACATGCTGCCGCAGCTGCAGAAGTTGAACATCCTGCACAGCAAGGTTTAGTTCAAGCATTCTCAGTATACATTGATACATTGTTTGTTTGTTCTGCTACCGCGTTTATGATTTTAATTACGGGGGCATATAATGTACATGGCGCTGGTGAAATATTCTTAATTCAAAACGTTGCTGCTGATGTTGCAGCTAATAGTCCAGCTTATACACAACTTGCGGTTGAAAGTGTCTTTAATGGTGTTGGTAAGCCTTTTGTTGCGATAGCCTTGTTCTTCTTTGCTTTTACTACTATTTTGGCTTATTACTTTATTGCTGAAAATAATGTCTATTACATCCGTCGTACCTTTAAAATACCCGCGTTAAACTTAGCGTTAAAAATAATGTTAATCGGTGCTACTTTTTACGGTACGGTTAAAGCGGCTGACTTAGCCTGGGGTATGGGTGACATTGGCGTTGGTATGATGGCATGGCTTAACATCATCGGTATCATCATCATCTTCTTTATGTCTAAACCGGCTATTAAAGCGTTAAAAGACTATGAAGCGCAAAAAAAAGCTGGTGTAAAAAAGTACACCTTCGACCCTAAAAAGTTAGGTATCGATAATGCAGACTTTTGGGCAGAGCGTTATGCTAAAGAAAACCCTGAGGAAGATAACGTGACAAGTAAGGAAGGTTAATTAACCCTCTTAATTTTAACTAAACTTTACTAATAATTTTCAGCTGTAAATAAGTCGTGCATTAAGAACGGCTTATTTATTGGCATTTTTTAGATTCTGTATGTTTTTTAGAGTATCTATAACTATATTAACTTACTACCTCGCTAGTTGGTTTCTATACCCTAACCAAGATAGCTGAGTCTTTTAGAATGAAATACCAGTGTTTTCTTTTAAAACTCTGGTAAAAACTATCCGCCAATAACTGACCTATTTTCACATACTATCACTAGTGAAATAGGTCAGGTATACTAAGCCTAATTAAAGTAAGTACTCTTATTTGAAGTTTTTATTAACAAAGATAAAGTACCTACTTCAACGTTTATATATTACATGAGTAACTAAATGGCTGTTATTAATTGTCCAGGTTGTAACAAAAAAATTTCCGATAAAATCAAAACCTGTAATCACTGTAATCTAGATTTATCCGAGCTCGATTCTGATCAACTTACTAGTCTTAATCATGTTAGTTTAGTTAATAAAACCCAACGTTTAATGAATTTTTCTTTTGTTGCCATGCTCTTGTTCTGTGGAGGTTTCTTATTTATGTTTAGAGATAATATTGAGCCAGGTACTTGGCAACATAACCTAGCCATGGTCAGTGCCATTCTCGGTTTTGTTATGTACATAATCATTCGTGCCATGCTGCTATTTACCAAGCGTAAAGCAAGATAACTTTTCTGATACATAGTTAATTTAAAGAACATAACTAACACGTAATACTACTTATACTTCGGAATTCTAATGGATGTAATTAAAACCATAGACACCATGTCAAATGACATGTACTTACGCTTAAAGTGTGCAGCAGAGACAGGGAAATGGCCTGAAGGTACAGTTGTTGATAAACCTCAACGTGCCACTGCTTTACAATTAAGTATGGCATATCAAGCTAGGCACTTAGACAATGATGAGATGCTTACCATTGGTCCCGATGGTCGTGTTGTCGAAAAAAATAAACGTCAATTAAAAGCTGCATTTTCTGGCAACAAGCAAGAAGAGCCACTTAAAAGCCGTATTAAAACAACACAAGCGGACATTGCTTATTTCAGCAATAATGAGCTTTAATATCAAACAAATTAATTTATTGACCGGCTTAGAGCTTAAATAGCGAGCTTAGAATAAACAAAATGTTAAACATAGTATTTTATATTTGGTACATTTTGTGTAGTTCTCAGATTACTATTGAGTTCCCATAGGGCGAGTTGAAAAGGTTTATATGCGCCGTTATTGATTTTGACAAGGGAGTAATCATTCTCTGCAATCAATGCCTTGTCTCTAAGCCTTTTAATTCTCGCTAAGTGAGCAATAAATTAGTACGATTGGTATAAGTCTGAACTTAAACCTCTCTCGTTATTCCCTAACTGAATGAATTAAATTAACTATGATTTTCTCCAAATTTTTTAAAACAAAAATTAACTGGCAACATAAAGACGCTACTGTGCGTATTACCGCTATTAATGATGAATTATCTGCTGATAATAGTGAGCAATTAGTCATATTAAGTGAACTTATTAATCAAGATGTTAGTGATTTAGTGCGCCGGGCGGCGCTTATCAAAGTGGCAAGTTTTGATTGTTACCTTGAAGCAAGTAAAGATAATAACCAAGTAAAAGTAAAACAATTTGCCGCCAAGCAAGTGCATGATATTTTAGCCACTGATCACAAGCTAACTCTCAGTACTAAACAAAAGCAAACGCTATTAGCTCAACAAGCAACAACACCCGTGTTGTCGACTGCTGTATTAGAAGCATGGCTAGCTCATGAACAAGATAGCGCTATTATGATATCTCTTTACCAGCAAATAAGTGCTCGTAAAACGACAATGCATTTATTAACGCATAGCTTTAATCAAAAACAACACCCTGATTTTCAGACCTATTTACTCAATCAAGTTGATGACAGCAAAGTATTAGAAAAGCTAAGTAAAAAAGCATGTAATGACCTATTATCACAACAAATTGCAGATAAAATCACAGCAATACAGACCGCGATTGAGAAACCAAAAAAATTAGCTAAGAAAATTCAACTGACCTTAGCAAAATTGCAAGCATTAAAAGATGTTGCTGATTACGGTGTTTACAAAAAGCGTAGAACACTATTAATTAATGATTGGCAGGTACTTGAAGTAGAATTTGAAGTTTTTACTGCTGAAGAACTGACTATTTTTAATGATAAATATCAAAGTATAATGACTCAGCTGGAAAAGTTGTTCATTGCCAAAGCAGAAAACTATCAGCAGCAAATAATAAGCGATAAGTTAGCTCACGATAAACAGCAAGACAAAAAAGAGTTTACTCAACAGCTCAATCAAATCAGTCAAGGTATTACCACAGCGGTTTTTTCAAGTAGTAATTTTGATGAAGCGCAATTTAAAGACTTGTTATATAAGTTAAGTACTGATATCAAGACATCAGTACTTAATAAAGAAGAGCAAGACGTTTTTATTACGCAAGTAATAAAATTAACAAAACGTTTAGGTGAAATACCTGAAATAGCCGAGTCAGTTAGCGAGGCTACTAATTTGATTTCGAAAATATCACAATTAGCCTTACCCAAGACATTGGATGAGTTAAACGATCGTCAAGAAACCTATAATAATTGGTTAAAAGCATGGCGCGTCATTGAACAAAAGACAGCGGGTATTTTACCGGAATCAATTGTTCAAGCTCAAAAAGAAATCGTAAATAACTGGCAGGGTGGATTAAAGTCACTACAAAGTAAGCAAAAAGAACTGTTTTTTCAATATAAGAAAAGATTAGTTGATATAAAACGCTTACTTAGTAATGGTAAATTCAAGGTTTGTTTTGGTTTGTTTAAAGGCGTGAAAGAAAGCATTCACCAATTGTCTGCTCAGCAACAGCATCAATTACAACGTGATTTTGACGAAGTTAGTGAAAAAATGGTCGAGCTTAGCGATTGGGAACACTATATCGCCACACCACGTAAACAAGAGTTGTTGGTAGCTATGCAAACATTGGTTGCAACACCTCTTGATAATCCGAATGAACAAGCTAGCAAAGTTAAAGCGTACCGTAATACCTGGAATTCTTTAGGACACGCCGATGAAGATGTTGATAAGCAGTTAAATGAACAGTTTAATCAACTTTGTGAACAAGCGTTTGCCCCATGTCGTTTATTTTACGCAGAGCAAGATAAAATACGTCTACAGCATCTAGAACAGCGTCAAAAACTATTAGACAAAGTAGGACAGTTGGTTGTAAATTTTAATCAGTCGCAAGAAGCACAAACGATAGATTTCAAAAAACTGGACGGTAAACTCAATAATTTACAACAACAGTGGAATAACGCTGGTGAAGTGGATCGTAACCAATATAAAAAATTGCAGCTTAGATTTAAAAACACTATTACCCCGATTAAAAATGCCATTAGCGATTTTCACTTAAGTAATAGCGCAGAAAAACAAATCTTAATCACTAAAGCAGAAGTGTTATTGGCTAGTGAAGATGTTTTAGTTGCTATTGAATCGGCGAAACAGTTACAGCAAAAATGGCGTGATGTAGGCTTTGCTGGTAATCATCAAGAAAATCAGTTGTGGCAAAAATTTCGTGAAATTAATGATGCGTTATTTTCTAAAAGACAACAGTTTAAGTCTGATCAACAAGCGGCGTTATCGACTCAACAACAAGTATTTGTTGATCAAATCGTTATTATTGAAGCGTCCCTTAATAGCTTAACGACCAAAGATGATAAGCCAGCATTACAATCAATCACACAACAAGCAGAAACATTACTTAAAGAAGTTATTGCTAATCGACCTGTTATTAAAACTGTAGTAGTACGTCTTGAAAAAATAATCAAAAATATTGAACAGCTTATTGAAAGTAATAACCAGGTTAAGGCATCTCAAAGTTGGTTGAGTTTGTTTGAGTTAATGTCCTTGCAAGCTGAAAGCAATCAAGTCTTAACAGCAATACAAGTCTCATCTGTTTTCAATAACTTAACAAGTTTTTGGCAAAAACGTTTCCAAGAACATGTTAAGTTAACGAAACCAGTTCAATCGAGTTCTCGCTCTGATAAAACCTTAGAAATTGAAATACTTGGGAAAAGTGATTCACCAGTAGAGTTAGCTGCTCAGCGTATGAAAGTGCAAGTACAGTTAATGCAGGAGCAAATGATTTCAGGTACTGAGATTGATTTAAATAAACTACTTGTTGATTGGTTAATGTTAGGTGTACTTGCTGAAAGTGATTTACCATTAATTGAGCGGTTAAAAGGTATTTATTGTCTATAGAATAATTATTATCCTTGATGCTGTTAGTTAAATTCAGTTAAACGTAACGAACAGAAATAACTATAATAACTAAAAATCAGTTTGGTTCTTAATTTGAAGCAAACTGATTTTTTTTCTAATACTTGTACTAAAAAATCGATAAAACATCAATCAATAACAACATCTCTATTTTTTATTGCTGATTATGAACAAAAATTTACTATTAAATACCATGTTCGTTACGAAAATCTCGTTTTGAGAGTTCTGTTAAGTACAGTAATTACTGTGGAAGCAAGTAGTTGTTAACTCTCCATAGATGATGGCTGATTAGCTAATACTCACTGGCGAATAATATGTTCTACTGAGTTAAAACAAGTATATTGCCTTTTCTTATGTGTTGCTAACACCTAATCTGACGATGATTTTTGTATAAAAAATAGTCAGAAAAATCATTATGTATTGATACCATCAGTTGGTAGATACTTAATTTATAGCTAAAAATTGCGTTTAATTAATATCAATGTTGAGCCAAATAGCTACAGCTAAGGTGAACAATCAGTTTTAAAATAATTTATCTGTTAAGGAAGTTATATGATACGAGCAGTACAAGAAAAAGACGCAGAGGCTATTTGTGATATTTATAATCATTACATTACCGATACTATTATTACTTTTGAAGAGCACACAATAACCTCTGCTGATATGTTAAGTAGGATTACAAATATACTTAACAGTAAATTACCTTGGCTAGTTGTTGAAGATGAGGAAGGAAAGGTTGTTGGTTATGCTTATGCAGCCAAGTGGCGTGAACGTTTTTCTTTTCGATTTTCAGCAGAAGTTACTGTGTACTTATCATCAAAGTATGGTGGTAAAGGTTTAGGTAGTCAGTTATACCAAGCTTTATTTGAAAAATTAAAAGCGTCGGGTATTCATAGTGTCATTGGTGGTATTACCTTACCCAATGCTGCCAGTATAGCTGTGCATGAGAAATTAGGCATGGTTAAAGTGGCCCATTTTACAGAAGTTGGCTTAAAGTTTGACCGCTGGTTAGATGTTGGTTATTGGCAAGCGACGCTTTAGTCTTTAAATCTTAGTCGTAAACGCTAGGTCATCATTATTTTACTATGTTATTCATCCTATGATCAGTCGTGGCAGCAAAGGCGTACAATATTATACTTTTTTACCGTGGTAATGTATCTTAAAATTATGGCTAACTATCGTAACTCACTTACATTTATTTAGCGTATGTGATTAAGTACTTATAATTAAAAAAATAGTAAATTCAATCGATACAAACGTATAAGGTAGCCATCTATGCCATCGAAAAAAATGTTGTCTAAAAAAACGTTACTCTCAGGTGTTGCTCTCAGTGTTTTGTTGGCTTTGCCAACTACTTTTGCACAGACATCGACTAAATCATCTACAAAGACTAGCGAAGAAAGCGTAAAAGAAACAGCTGAGAAATGGTCTGTAAATGATCCTCAAGGACAATTTTCTACTGCAAATATTGATGTTCGTTCAGGTACTTGGATGAATGTTGATTTAAGTCCAGATGGTAAAACCATTGCCTTTGATTTATTGGGTGATATCTACACCATGCCAGCTTCAGGCGGTGAAGCCAAGGCATTAATGACTGACATTGCATGGCAAATGCAACCCCGTTTTAGCCCTGATGGTAAGTATATTGCCTTTACTTCTGATGAAGAGGGTGGTGATAATTTATGGATAATGAAAGTCGATGGCAGTGAGTCAAAAGCGGTAACAACCGAAACTTTCCGTTTATTAAATAGCCCTGCATGGTCTCCGGATGGTAATTATATTGTTGGCCGTAAACACTTTACTGGTTCCCGCTCTTTAGGTGCTGGTGAAGTGTGGATGTATCATAAGTCTGGTGGCAATGGCGTTATGTTAACTAAACGTCCAAATGAACAAAAAGATTTAGGCGAACCAGTATTCTCTCATGACGGTAAATATGTTTATTTTTCACAAGATGCTACGCCAGGTAAAAGCTTTCATTATTCAAAAGACTCTGAAAAGGGTATTTATAAAATTAAGCGCCTTGAGCTTGAAACTGGCGAAATTAAGGTGGTTGTATCAGGAAAAGGTGGTGCAATAAGACCAACACTTTCACCTGATGGTAAGTATTTAGCGTTTATTAGCCGTGATGATTTCCAATCCAATTTATATTTATACCACCTAAAAAGTGGTGAAGAAACTAAAGTTTATGATGGTTTAGACCGCGATATGCAAGAAACGTGGGCGATTCATGGTGTTTACCCGACCATGGCTTGGACGCCCGATAGTAATGGTTTAGTTTTCTGGTCTGGGGGGAAAATCAATCAATTATCAGTTGAATCTAAAAAAGCTACAGTGATTGATTTTCATGTTAAAACACAAAAGAAGATTCAAACTGCTGTTCGTTTCAGCCAAGACTTAGATCAAAAAACCTTTGATACTAAAATGTTACGTGATGTTCAAGTCTCTCCTAATGGTAAAGTTGCGGTGTTTGAGTCAATGGGGCTGCTTTATACCAAAAGTTTACCTAACGGCAAACCTAAGCGTTTAACTAAACAAAAAGGTCAATTTGAGCTTAACCCAAGCTTCTCACGTGATGGTAAAAAAATTGTTTACGTCAGTTGGGACGATAGTAGTTTAGGTCAAGTTCGTGTTGTTTCTAGTCGTGGTGGTAAAGGTAAAGCAATAACTCGTGAACAGGGTAAGTACGTTGAACCAAGCTTTTCACCTGATGGCTACGTTGTTGTCTATCGTAAAGTTAGTGGCGGTTATATTACTGAGCCGACATGGGGCTTAAATCCAGGTGTTTATGCGGTATCATCGAAAGGTGGTAACGCTACATTGGTGACTGAAAATGGTATACAACCGCACTTTGGCGTACGTAATGACCGTATTTATTTAACCCGTGATGGAAAGACACCCAATATTGCACGAGTTGATCTAGATGGTCAGCATGATACTACATTATATCAAGGCAAATTTGCTTCTGAGTATCGTGTATCGCCAGATGGTCAATACCTTGCTTTTGCCGAGCGCTTTAAGGTCTTCGTAACACCTTTTGTTGAACGTGGTGAGGTCATTGATATTGGTCCTAACGCTAAAAATTTACCAGTAGAGCAATTATCAGTACGTGCCGGTGAAGGTGTTAACTGGAATGGTAAATCTAATGCGCTTTATTGGAGCTTAGGTGCTGATTTATACCAAGCTTCTGTAAAAGGTTTATTTGATATTACCGCTAAAACTAGTGATCAAAAGTTCGATGAAAAAGTTAAAAAGTCAGTAGCTGAAGCGAAAGTGACTAACTTAAGTTATCAACAAAAAGTTGACATCCCATCAGGTCATGTCGCTTTTGTTGGTGGTAAAGTTATCACTATGGAAGGTGAAAAAGTTATAGAAAACGGTGTGGTGCTAGTTGAGGGTAATAAAATCAAGGTAGTTGGCACTAAAGGTCAAGTTAACATCCCCAGTGATGCCATGATCATTGATATTACTGGCAAGACGCTGATGCCAGGGCTAATAGATGCGCATGCACATGGTCCACAAGGCAGTAATGAAATTATTCCACAGCAAAACTGGAAAAATTATGCTGGTTTAGCCTTAGGTGTTACCACTATTCATGATCCATCAAACGACACTACTGAATTTTTTGCTGCTAGTGAAATGCAAAAAGCAGGTAAAATAGTGGCTGCCCGTTTATTCTCAACCGGTACTATTTTATACGGTGCAACTATCCCTGGATATACTTCACATGTTGATAGTCTTGATGATGCCAAATTTCACGTTGAACGGTTAAAAGCGGCAGGGGCCTTTAGTGTTAAAAGCTATAACCAACCACGTCGTAATCAACGCCAGCAGTTTATTCAAGCCGCGCGTGAGTTAGAAATGATGGTGGTACCAGAAGGGGGATCATTATTACAACACAACTTAACTATGGTTGTTGATGGGCATACCACCCTTGAACACTCGATTTCTACGGCTAAAATTTATGATGATATTAAACAGTTATGGTCGCAATCTGACATGGCTTACACGCCAACTATGGGTGTTGCCTATGGCGGTATTTCTGGCGAAAACTATTGGTATGATACAACCAATGTCTGGGAACACCCACGTTTAAGTAAATATGTGCCAAGTGAGTTTTTAGACCCGCGCTCGATGCGTCGACCAAAAGCGCCGCTTCATCATTACAACCACTTTAACGTCGCAAAAGTAGCCAAAGAAATGCAAGACTTAGGTGTTGAAGTTAATGCTGGTGGTCACGGTCAACGCGAAGGGTTAGCAATGCACTGGGAAATGTGGATGATGGCGCAAGGTGGTATGACACCATTACAAGCTATTCGCACCGCAACTATTTCTCCAGCTAGAACACTTGGTTTAGACAAAGACTTAGGGTCAATTACCGTGGGTAAATTGGCTGATATGATTGTTATTGATGGTGACGTCAGTAAAGACATACGTTTAAGTGATAAAGTAACCCATACCATGATTAACGGCCGTTTGTACAATGCCGATACCATGAACGAGATTGGTAACTACGATAACAAACGTGAAAAATTCTATTTCGAAGAGAAGTAGTATTTGTTGTTAACCTAACCTCTGTTTCATAAAGAGGTTAGGTTAACGAAACATCAAAGCCAGTAAATTATTCCTTTGAGATTTATTAAGGTATTATATTAGCTGGTTTTTTCTTATCTAAAATAAGTATAACGACATTAAAAGGAAAGGTGCTTATGCACATAGATCAGGGACTTCGTCCCCGTGGTGTCTTAATCGGGGAGC
>JBKEHN010000060.1:0-17050 GCA_046710905.1 Colwellia sp. | reverse complement strand
TAAACAGTATCTTTACTATCAATGACCATAGCTTGCTGATAGGCGACAACTTTAGAGGCGTCGCCTATCGGCGATGTATCGTCAGCACTTGCATGACGGGCATAAGGAATTAATTCGTCTTGCTGGACGGCATTATTTAAAAATACTGGTGCTACCGCGTAGGCAAAATTTAGCTGTGATGCAAGCATCAACGTGGCAGCAATCTTTATTTTATTTAGAGTCTTGTTGATGATTTCTTTTGTCATTTTTTTAGCAATTGTCTTTGTAAATAAGTGAGTATTCATAGTGGTTCCCCTCAATTAAGTATTATCTTAACTAACGACTGAATTACCTTGGTAAGTCACGTACCTTGATACAAACTGCTAATCTTTGGCAGCTTGTATTGTTAAAATATCGCGTTAATCGTTAAAATGTCGCGTTAATCGTTAAAATGTCGCGTTAATCGTTAATCGGTACGTTCGACCATTAACGCTATAGCTACTCAGTCTATTTTCATAAACATCACTATCAACAGGGTTACCATCCCAAGCATTGGTATGGTAACGATAAGGTATTTCATTGGTTAAATTAATTGCTTGCAAACCAAGTGATAAATCAGTGTTAATTGCAAAGCGCGCGGAAAAATCTAGCTGACCGTAGGCATCACTCCAAATCATATCTTTAGTAGCCGTGATAGGGGCATAAAGAGAATCGGTACGGTAGTTGTAACTTAATCGTAATGAGTGACTATATTTCTCCCAGTAAACACTGGCATTGTAAGTATGCTTAGACTGACCTTTAAAGGCGGTTTCTACGGCAACCTCTTCACCTTGATGATTGGAGCCGATATAAGTGGCAGATGAGTCAGCATAGGTATAGTTAAGTGCCACACCAAGACCGGCTAATTCACCTGGTAATTCAGTAAAGCTTTGTGAGTAAGAACTCTCTAGACCTACAATAGAGGCACCTTCACCATTAACTGGTTTAGTAACTTTATACGGGTTAATGTTTCTAGGCTCCTCGCCAACAGCATAGATGCCTTGATATGGAGTATTATCTGAATCAAGCATGTCTTCAAAGACTGTATCGGTACGATCATAAATAAAGGTATCAATGTCTTTATAGAAAAGACCCGCTGCTAAAATACCGCCCTGATTGAAGTACCACTCTAAACTGATGTCATATTGCCAAGCGGTCATGGGGTCAAGTTCAGGGTTACCTGAGCGACGAAAGGCATTTTCAGGGTTATTCTCTGTCACACTTTCAGTAACATAAGGTGCTATTTGATACATGGTTGGTCGCGCCATGGCTTTACCAACAGCAACACGAGCCAATAGGTTTTCACTAATGGCATAACGGAAGTTGGCCGTTGGCAATACTTCGGTATAGTCATTTTCATTAGTAACTTTATTATACTTTGCCTCACAAGCAGCAAAGTCAAAGTTGTTCTCATTATAAACACAGGCAGTATCGAGTACTTGACCGCCAGCATAACCCGATGACTCATTATTAGTTTGCACAACACGGACACCAAAATCACCGACTAAACGGCCATCAAGAGTATCAACATTCACCTGTGCATAGACGGCAATAAATTCTTGCTCAACCAGATAACTTTGACGTAAATCGGCTAACCAAGGTAATTGATCTAAATTAGTTAATGATTTGTTGTATGCTTTATTATATGTTTCAAGTACGGTTTTATTAATTTGATTAAAATCACCAAAAGCCCAATCAGTGACTACGCCTTGATTAGGTAAGCCACTCTGAGTTACGCTGTCAAGAAAATTATCAACCGGAAAATCTATGGCTAAGGCGCCATCATCTAAAAACACTTGGTTTCGTAATAGTGTCAGCACTTGGTGGAAAGCCAAGCCGTTAGCAACAGAGTAACGATCAGTTTCACGTTTAGTGTATTGACCACCAAACTGTATCGAACGAAAGTTATCTGAGTCAAGTAAGTATTCAACATCAAGCTGACCAGTTAAGGTGTTATCATCAACATCGCGATCGTTATGATAAACAGAGGCTAAACTATTGTGCTTTGATGTAGGGCTGTAATACCAAGTACCATCAATCAGTTGATCGCCATAGGCAATATTACTATCAGTATGAGTAGGTGGATGCTGAACAATAGGTTTACCCGTATTGTATTTATCACCCCAAATGTATTCAGGTAACTGAGGATTATTTTCTAATGAGTAACCATGCAAAATTTCGCCTGATGAAAAAACTAATCGGTCATCACTTGGCAAGGTTTGCTTAGTTGTCGAATAACCTATTCGGCCAGCAATATTCCAAACATCAAGTTCATAATCAAAACCTAAGTTCACCACTGAGGTTTTCGTTAATTGCTCATTTTGTTGCAAAATCAATTGACGAGAGCCACGCATATCGGTTTGACGGGTAATAGTTTCTGAAAAAGGGTCTATCTCAGCGCCAGTATAAACAGCTAAACTATCATCAGCGAAGAGACCTTTCTCACCACGCTTGTAGGAATGACGTATCATAGATTTATTGTTAGCTAAGCTTAATTGAGTATGTGAAAAATCTAGATAGCTATTAAATTGCTCTGTTGGTTGGTACTCAAAGGTTAAACTAGCGCCTTTACGTGTTCTGTCTTGTTCAATATATTCTGACAGCAAAAACGTTGGCATATAACCTAACTGGCTTTGCTCAGTTAAGGTAGTACTATCAACACCCGTTATCGCGTTACCAACACTATCAAATAATTGTGCCGCATTACCGGCATTATCGAACAAGTTACCCGTATTTTTATCAAGACGATAAACCACACCTTCAGCACTTTCCATATAGGCTAGGCCATTGGTATCATGTGAAAAGTTATTGCCTTCCCAACCCAAAGTGGCCACTTTATCGGTACGACTGCGGCGCCGCTCATAAACAGTATTAAAGGCAAGGCCTAGTGTATTGTCATTAAATTGATCGATATAGTTAATTTGAAAGGTAGGATCAACTTGATCGGCTAATTCATTATAACTTTCTTTAAGTTGTGCGGTAAAAACAGTACTTTTTCGTTCTAAGGGACGTACCGTTTTTAAATTTATTTGACCGCCTAAACTACCTTCTGTAGTACTGGCATTAGGAGTTTTAATAACTTCAATGGAACTAAGCATATCCGCTGACATCACATCAAAACTAACGGCGCCACCATCACCACCACCAGTAATTGTTTGCCCATTAATAGATACTTGGTTCATTTCAGGACCTAAGCCACGAATACTTACCGTAGTACCTTCACCACCTTCACGATTAATAGAAATACCACTAATACGCTGCATAGCCTCAGCAACGTTAGAGTCGGCCATTTTACCAATATCTTCGGCAATAATACCGTCAACCACGCCATTGGCGTTACGCTTTCTTGATAAGGCTTTTTCAATTGAACTTTGGTAACCAGTGACTTGAATCACTTCAAGGTTGTCACTATCTTTGATAGATTGTTGTTTTTTTGCTATTTGTTCAGCGTTACCTTCTGTTGATACGGTTAGCTTATTTATAATTGGCTGTTCTGCTGAAATTGCCTGCTGCGCAAACATCAAAGCCATGGCATGTGCACATGCTATGACAAGTCGTTTTTTCCTCAGTTGTTGTTTCATACTTCCCCCAAATACATTAATTTCATCATTTATTGTATTTATGTATTAATGTATTAATAATTTTTAATGGTTAATGTTTAATGTTTTTTATATTTAATAATACAGAAAATACCTAAATTGTAATAAAATGTAAAGCTTAATTTTTATATATTAACTACCTATTATTTTTCTTAAAATAAAACAATAACAAACAAAATATAATTATTTTGGGGTCCTTGCCTGTAAATTGTTGCCTCTAAGTAAAAAGTCCTTTAGATTGTGACAATATAAATAAGATGTACTTTTTTATAACTTAATACCGCTAAAAACAAGAGGCTTTATGTTACTAAATTGTAAAATAATATAAAGAGACTGCCGTGAGTAAAAAAACCTACTTAATTAAAAAAAATATTAACAGCATATTAAAATTAATAGATGATTTAAATGATGACCAAGTTATAATTCCAAATGATATTGAGCTGACTAAATTACTACATATTAGCCGAACCACGGTCAGAGTGGCGATTGAACATCTATGTGATACTGGTATAATTAAAAGAGACGGTGCTCATAAAGTTGTCTTGCGAACACCAACAGCACAAGATTACTTTGATATTAAAAATAGCAACTCCACTAAGGACGTGCAGATAGAGAAGTACTTTCTCAACCTCATTCACACCAGTAAGATATTGCCTGGCGACAGATTTTCAGAATTGAGTCTGGCTAAGAGATCTGGTTGTACGACCATCACGGTACGTGAATTTTTAATCAAATTTTCAAATAATGGTTTAATTGAAAAAATCCCTCGTGGCCGTTGGAAAATGGTCAAATTTGATGAAGATTTTGCGTACGAATTAATATCGTTTCGACAAATGGTTGAAATGCGGGCCCTGACTGAATTATTAAAACTACCTAAAGAGCACATCGTTTGGCTAGAACTTCGACAGTTATTAGCCAAGCATCAAGAAATTAGTTCCGACATGGAAAATCGCTATCTCGAGTTTCCCGATATAGACCGAGAGTTACACTACATCATTCAAAAAAGTACTAAAAATAGATTTACTAGTCAGTTTTTTGATATTGTCTCATTTGTCTGTCATTATCATTATCAATGGGATAAAACTGGTGAATTGGAACGTTTTACGGTTGCTATTAATGAGCATATTGATTTATTAAATAATTTGATTACTCATAATACTGCTGGCGCTATCATGAGCTTAGAAAAACATTTAAATACTGCTGAAGAGACCCTACTTCGTTGTGTACATGGTTTAGAAAATTAACAGGTAGAAATTCTTTACCCTTAATGCAACATCATTTTTATCGATAATATCAGTAGCATCAATTTTTAGTTCATACTCTTATAATGTTTGTTGGCTTTCTAGTGATACCAAGCTGACATTTTCAGTCGCAGACATAAGCATTGTTAAGTTATGTCGAGCTGTAAGTCAACGTTTTGCAATATATCCAGGAATTTTTTATCTTAGCAATTTCCTCCTATCGCCCAATAGTGTTGCCCTAGATTAATTTACTAATAGTTAACATTTAGTTTTGGAGGTTTAAGCTTTCAATCGCTAAAATTTACTTTACTCGTTCTCGGCAGGGAATTAGGATACAGTTAAAAGCTGTCCTTACGTTGTTCATAGCCTTGTTTTATATGTTCAATTAATTTTTTTATTTTATTAGGCAAATGGCGAGTATACGGGTATACCGCATAGACACCTAAACATCGTGCCTGATAATTAGTTAATATTTCACGCAAATCACCACGCTGTAAATCATCATAAACACTACATCTTGGAACGTAAACAATACCATAGCCCGCTAATGCAGTTTTACGTAAGCCCTGAGCGGTATTAGTGGCAAAGTTTCCTGATATTTTAATACAATATTGCTGTTTATTTTGGCTAAAACGCCAATCATACCCGCCTTTTGCTTGATAAGTATAAGCGAGGCAATTGTGCTGGTATAAGTCATCTAAGGTTTCTGGTTGACCATATTGAGCAATATATTTAGGTGCACAACACACCACCCAATGTGAATGGATCAAAGGCTTAGCAATTAAACTCGAATCTTCTAAAACTCCTGTACGTATACCTAGATCAAAACCTTCTTTAATCAAATCAACAAATTTATTACCCAAGCTTACCTCTACGGTCACTTTTGGGTGTTGTTGACAAAATTCAGCAATTATTTCTGCCAAAAATAGTTCACCTGATATGGTAGGTACGGTGATCTTAATTAAGCCACTTAATTCTTCGGTTAAAGAACCAACCGCCCCTATTGCTTCACTTACTTGTTTATTAATACCCTTAGCATGTTGATAAAGTGTTTTGCCGGCCTCAGTCAAACTTAACCGTCGAGTAGTTCGATACAATAACTGCACACCAAGCTCTGCTTCAAGTTTGGTTATTTTCTTACTTAAGGCAGGTGTAGATAAACCAGCAAAGTTTGCGGCTTTACTAAACGACTCAGCCTCAACGACTAAGACAAATAAGACTAGTTCAGTAGCATTGATCATTGATTACACCGTTTTTGGAAACAATTCATTATTTATCGTACTATATATTAACAATAAATTTTATTGTATGTTAAGCAACATATGAAAATATCTTCTAGTGATGCAAAATATGAGCAGTTTAAATACCCAACATTTACGAAACTATCCAAACAAACCTGAGCAAGTTTATCTGTATGGTACTTGTTTAACTGATAGCCTTTACCAGACTCGGGCATTGATACGATAGAATTTCTAGAGCAGCAAGACATCGAAGTACTTTACCCACAAGGACAAACTTATTGTGATCAGCCGGCATATAACTCTGGCTATATAGATAAAGCAGAAGTATTAGTAGAAATAGCGTTATGTCTCCTTGATACTCAGATTATGATTATTTTTGGCTATTGTGGGGATATGATACAGCATCATTATCCCAATTTATTAAAAGATGAGCCCAGCATAGAAAAAGTTCGTCAATATTTTTAAGTTTACTGAATTTTTCAGTTCATGCCTTGCAAATAAAATTAACCAATAACGACCAAGCAGAAAAGATTACCTTACCTCCTTCCTGTGCCACTTGTCGTGAGATAACAGTTTATATTACTGGACGTCAGTTAATTAGACAATATTAAGTTAATTACTCATAGTCACGAAAGCGGATATTGTAGTTTTCGTGATGATCTTTTAATTAAACACCGCGATATCTCTGATGAGGTGGTCAAGGATAAAAGTTAGAGTTTACTCGATACTGTCGTAGTTCGATATATCAGTACTGACTAGGGCTGTATACTCAATATCAATGGTGCCCTTGAGTATCAAAAGAAAGCGTTACGCGCTGAGCATATTGCCAGTTATTGATTAAAACGAACTAGCCAAACGACTTCGAAAAAGAGTAATGCAGCAAGTACTGAAATAGCGTATAACGCCATGGGAGAAAAATAATGTTGGTACAAAAGGGTGATCAAAACGAAAGTAGATACGCCGTCTCAGCCCATAATTTTGCGGATAATATCACCCACAACTTAGCTAATAATCAATTAAGAGCGAACTTTAGTGTAGCGATGGATAAGCGAAAAAATATCTTTCCTAATGACGATAAACTAGAAACCTTATGCGAACAATGAAAGCTTATTAAACAACGCTGTTTAGACAAACTGTGCCATTTACTTGAGCAGCTTGGAACAAACCTAGAAAACAATGGTATTAAGCTATCTTGGGCCAAAAATATTAACGATGCCAACGAGATTATGGCTCGGTTAATTTCTCGTAAAAAAGGTAAAATGTCGTTAAAGGTGAATCTATAGTGTTGAAAAAAATCGCCTTAAATGATTACTTTGAAGAGCCTGATATTGAATGTTTAGAGTCTGATGTGGGCGAATATATCGTTCAGCTTACGAAAGAGCATACTTATCGCATTATCAATGACGGCCATTCATCAAAACAAGAAACAAGTGGCGGACTTATTTGCCAACAATATTGATGTTTTGAACACACCGTTGATGTATTAATTGGTCAAGGCCGCAGAGTATTACAAGAGAAATTCTGTAAAGCCAATGTAGGTATTACGGGGGTTAACTTTGCCGTAGCCAAAACTGACACACTTTGTTTAATAGAAAATGAAGGTATTGACCGTATGTGTAACGCAGTCCCCGATTTACACATTGTCATAACGGGTATCAAAAAAGTAGTAGCATTTGTTGATAATGTAGCGTGACTATTAAGCTTGCTTACTGGCAGCGCCAAAACAGCTTATATCCACCTATTTTACTATGATCAACTCACCGCCTAAAATAGTAAAAAAGATGGTCATGAGGGAGTGTATTTGGCGTTATTAGATAATGGTCGCAGCCAAGCCTGTGCCGATGAAGAATTATCTCAAATACTACAATGTATTCGCGATAGTGCTTGTGATCAACTATGTCGAGTTAAAATTACTATTCATAAGTTATTACAAGGTCTGTGTGTTGAAAGCGTTAAAGCAAAAAATTCAGGCCCACAGATGATAAAAGATGAAGGTAGTGGTCGCAAAACCCGTGAGGTTATTGTCTGCAGAGGTAGGTGATTACTGTACAAACATGCGTTATTTTATAACTCTGCCATTTGGTTTTTCACCGATTTAAGAGGGCTGATGCCAAATAAAATTAGTGTTTACACGAGTTTTTCTCAGTACCTAAATTGGCGCCAAAAACTTGATATGAAAAAATTAAAGTACGTAATAAGCTTAAAATAATAGAGGAAAATAATGTCTACTGCTTACCAAAAAAAAGTATTGCCATAAGAAGTGATACTTTAACAAAGCTTAAAAGAGAGGTTGATGGCTCAGACTACACTAAACGGCCAAATGAAGTCAGTTACCGGTATCGACAGTTACCTCATCAAGAACAGCTAGCACAATTTATTGATCATCGAGAAGCGAATCATACCCAAGTAGTCAAGCTAACTAACGCTGATATAGCGAAAGTTGACGATGATATTAAGAGGGAAGTTTCTAATTTTAACTTGCAAGCGCATAAAGACAAACTATCCAATGAAACTGATGCGGGGCTGACCACTTCGCATGCTGCAATTGCGGCGACGGTTTCTATTGTCTTATGGCAGAGAAAGAATGAGCCTAGGGCTTTATCGATATTACCGACAGTACCTTTTGTTATCGTTGCTGCTAATAAAATATATAGTAATTTTACTAGTTTGATCAGCACGCAACAATGGAGAAATAAGCTATCGACCAATATAGTATTAGTTTCTAGCCCCTTAAAAAACGCTTATATTCAACAAACACTTGCTTATGGTCCTAAAGGTTTAATTATTTTATTATTATATAGTTAATTTTAAGTTTCAGCATTAAGGAGGACGTAGTATCTGCTTAACTTTACTAAGCAGGCGTTAATTAACTCATCAAACATAAGCAATCAAAATAAAATGAAAATATTACTTACACCGTTTCTTACAGCTTTAATGTTCCTGTTTTTCGTTTACTCTCATCAAACTAAGGCAAAAAAATTTGTTTTTGCCTTAGTACCTAAAGATGCTAAAAATTCTTATTACTTACAAAGTAAACAAGGCTGTATGGATGCAGCGAAAAAATTAGGCGTTATCTGCCTATATCGTGGACCAATAAGAGCAGATGTGCGCTTACAAGATATCATCATCAACGAACTTATCGAAGAAAAGGTAGATGCTATCGCCGTAGCGGTAACACAATCAGAATTTCTTGCCCAACATAGCTTTAAACTCGCTAAAAAATCAGGTATCCCCATTATAACTTTTGATGCAGATTTTAATAAACTCAGTAAAGCGAAACATCCAAACTTACGACTGGCTTATGTTGGCTCAAATAATCTTGAGTTAGGTAAGGCGCTTGGTCAGGAGCTGCTTAAGCGTCATCCTCAGGGAGGTAATATAGTGATTCAAACAGGCCGCCCAGATTCAGATAATTTAAACCAACGCATTCTAGGGTTACGTTCCGTGCTTGCAGGTAAAGACTATCCGCTAGTACTTGATGAAATTCTCGACTATAATAATGGTTGGAACGAAGTGAGAACGCCTCTTCCAAGCTATGGCAGGATCCCTCGGGCAATCAAGCAAATGGAACAAGTGCTCAACAAAGGTAATATTGATGCTATTGTTGCTGTAGGTGGTTGGGCGCAACTAGATGACAGTGCTTATCGAAAGATGATATCGCCGCTAAAAAACAAACTCAGCAATAATAAAGTATCCGTGATAATGACTGATACAGTTGCTAGCCAATTAGTGTTATTAAAAGATAATTTATCCCATGTGAATATTGGCCAGTCCCCCTATGAGATGGGAAGAATGGCAATACACACCTTACATAACATTGTAACTAATAAACCCTTTCAAGAAACCATCTATACCGCACTTACTTATTGTACCCCTCAAAACCAGACAAGTTGTACAAAGTAAATCGGTCTCAGCTACCAACTAAATCGCAAAATATTATTGCTTTCAATTGCAAAAAAGAAGCCCTGAGCCAATAAAATTTTAGAATGTTTATTATTACCAAGCTTGTACTTAGTTACGAAAAAAATCTAATTACGCCTAAATGATATTCACCTATGATAATTCACTATAAAAAGTAATCAGGGTTATGCTCAGAAATACCAGTAATTAAGGGGTGAAGTACTTCAACAAACATTATCCTTATATTATTATTTTAGTATTAAAGGTATTAATAATTGGCCGTTGTATGCACGTTCAGTGATAGCTAAATGCTAGTTCTGCGATAATTAAGCATAACGATGCAATCAGCAAAGAGGAAAATAAGGGCTATGTAAGTCACAACATGGTTCAGAAGGTATCGACCTTCAAAGATCAACTTAAATTAATCTATTTAGGCACTGTTCACACCGAGTCATAAGTAAATATATTCTCCATTAAAAGCCATTTTTCATCGCCTTTTGCCCAAGGTAAACGCTGTTGAAAAGTCCACATTAACTCCTCCCAAGCGACCACTTTTTCATTACTGAGATCGGCTTTTTCTTTTGCTACAAAGGAAAAACTTTCATTAACATTCATGACCATAAATAAGCGATTACCAATGAAATAAATGTCTAACTCTTCTATACCTGCACCTTTGATACTATCTAATACTTCAGGCCAGATACCTTCTGGGGTATGAAACTTTATATACTCGGTAATGAGCGCTGGTTCATCTTTTAAATCTAAAGCAAAACAGTGACGTGTTATCATAGTAAAATCTCTTTTATACATTCAGGATAAATATAAGCATGGCGGCCAAATCAGCTCATAGTGAACTGAGCTGAACTTCACCTAAATTGGCATCAATAACTCTAGTTATGGCTTGAAGAAACACGTTATATGCCATCACAAAGTAGGTGCGCAAACACATCTTATGATAATTTTTGATAACTGTTAGGATAAAGTTATTATGCTTTATGGATATGGTGAGCTCTATAACCATAAATAGCGATAACAATAAAACAAATTAATGGCAATACAAATGACGTTTGCACTGCTGGAATACCCGTAATAAGTGAAGCGCTATCTATCATATTACCTTGTAATGGTGGCATCAATGCACCACCAACAATAGCCATAACCAAACCTGCAGACGCTAAACTTGCATCATTGCCAGTATCTTTAAGGGCAATGCCGTAAATGGTTGGGAACATTAAAGACATACATGCTGAAGTTGCTATTAAGCAATATAAGCCCGTCATGCCACCTATAAATATGGTGCCAAACGATAAGATAATACCGCCAAGCGCTAATACTTGTAATAATTGTCCTGGACGAATTTTAGCTAATAAGAAAGTACAAATAAAACGACTAGCCAAGAATATACCCATAGCAATCATATTGTATTGTTGTGCTTGTGCAGCGGTTAAGCCAACTGATGTCATACCGTAATGGATAATAAAGGTCCAAGACATGATTTGTGCGCCAACATAAAAGGCTTGCGCAATAACCCCTTCACGGTATCTTGCACTAGAAAGTAAACGAGCAAACGTTGATTTTAGTACTTTAGCGGTTAATGGCTCATCGTCAGTAATGGTATCAGGCAACTTGCGAAATAAAAATAAAACAAACAACAAGGCTACTACTGAGGCGATGACAATATAAGGACCACGAACCGTTAATAAATCTGCAGCTTGCATGGCTTGATGGGCAACAGGCTCTGCAGCAGAAAAGTCGGCCAATGCTTGTGTTAATTTACCATCAACAACGGAAGGTAACAACTCAGCATACTCAGGATGTGCTAACTTTTCAGCAGCGCGAAACTCTTCGACTTTAAGCTCACTCAAAATATAGTTAGAGGCAACAAACATACCGCCAAGTGAGCCGATAGGGTTAAAGGCTTGTGCTAGGTTCAAACGCTGTGTTGAGGTTTCTGGTGAGCCCATAGAAAGAATATAGGGATTAGCCGTAGTCTCTAAAAAAGCAAGTCCACAAGTTAATACACATAAAGCCAGTAAAAAGAAATTGAATTGAGCCGTCATACTGGCTGGTAAAAACAGTAAAGCGCCAATAGCATAGAGAGCTAAGCCTAATAATATCCCTGCTTTATAAGAGAAACGACGTATGAATATAGCCGCGGGTATTGCCATAATGCCGTAACCTAAATAGAAGGCAAACTGCACCATTGAACTTTGTGCATTACTAATAAGAAAAATATCTTTAAACGCTTTTACTAAGGGGTTGGTAATATCGTTAGCAAAACCCCATAACGGGAAAAGTGCAGCGACAAGTATAAAGGGAAGTAAGTATTCTTTAGCGACTATAGGTGTTTTAGAAATGTTTGCTTGATTAATACTTTCACCTGCGATCTCGATTGCTACGGTCTTGTTGACTTCTTCTGCAATTATCTCATTATTGTCTGCGCATGCTGCACTTGGCTTATTCATAGTTGAACCTTATAATTTTTATTTGTAGTTCTAAGGGTAAAATTTAAAAGAATACTTAGTTAGCCTGATATTAATTATTAAGCGTAACAAAGCCACCATCGATAGGAAAATTGCTACCGGTGATAAATGCGGCTTCATCAGAACATAAATAGACAATTAAGCCGGCAATTTCTTCTACCTTACCCATACGACCAATCGGCTGACTTTTAGATAACTTGTCAAACATTTCTTCTTTTTCATCTGGGTAATTTTTTTCAAGGAAATTATCAACAAATGGCGTATGTACCCGACCTGGCGCAATACAATTGCAACGAATACCATCATTAATGTAATCTTTGGCAACAGAATAAGTCATGGTTAATACCGCACCTTTACTCATTGAATAAGCAAATCTATCTTCAATACCTACCGATGAAGCTACTGATGCTAAGTTAATAATGACGCCACTTCTATGCTCTCTCATGCCACCAATAACCGCTGACATAAAGTTATAAGTACCCTTGATATTGACGTTGTATAGTCTGTCTAAATCGTCTTCCGAGGTGCCTTCTAAGTTACCTACATGAGCAATACCGGCGTTATTGACTAAAATATCAATTTTATTTTCTAACAAAATTTCAGTAACAATATCTTTTACTTGGCTAGAATTACTGATGTCACACTGATAGACACTCGCTTTGCCACCAAATATTTCAATCATATTTTTAGTGTGTTTTGCTGCTTCAATATCTAAATCAATGATTAAGATGTGTGCACCTTCTTTAGCAAGTTGTAAAGAGGTACTTTGACCAATACCACTACCACCACCGGTAATTAAGGCAACTTTGCCGGTAAACTTACCTTCAAACTTTGTATTCATGATAAAACCTTTAAATTGTTATATGTCGTTATGTATGGTTATAATTGATAGAACTTCTTGGCAGTTCCTGCCCAAATACTTTGTTGCTCTGTGTTTGTTAATGGTTGAAGAAATGTTTCCACCTGCCCAAGCCAACTTTGATAATTAGAGTTTGTTTCAACCACTGGCCAATCACTGCCCCACATTAATCGCTCAGGACCAAAACAGAGTAATAAATGTTCCATATAGGGTACGAGCTGTTCAAGTTGAGGATCTTGTCCTGCTTCGGTGACTAAGCCTGATAATTTACAAAAAGCAGATGTTTGTGAAGCAATTAAGGCAAGTTTATCAAACCACTCTGGGCTCGAATCATTGGAGATAGCAGGCTTAGCACCGTGGTCAATTACTACCTTCAGTGCCGGATAGCGTTTTATCAAGGTAAAAAGTGCATCTAAGTGCTGAGGTAAAACTAAAGCATCAAAGGTTAAGTTTTTTGTCATTAATAATTCAAAAACAGGCGCCAGCTCTGCTTTTAACATCCAGTTAATATCTTCAATATCTTGTAACATCGGTCTTATCCCTTTAAAATAGGGACTTTGACTAAAATGCTCTAAATGGGCCAGTGCATTGTCACATTCCATATCAATCCAACCAACAACGCCTGCAACAAACTCTTCTTGACGGGCAATTTTTAGCATAAATTCTGTTTCTGCGGTTGTCGCTGCAGCTTGCACTAGTACGGTTTTATTTACCTGATGTTTTTCCAATACAGGCGCCAGCTGCTCAGGTAAGAAATCTTGGTATAAAAGCTCAAGCTGAGGAGTTAACCACTCATAATCACCACGAGATAGCTGCCAAAAATGTTGATGTGCATCGATTCGCATCATAAATTACACCGCGAGGTTTTTTGGCACAGGGACGTCTGGATACAAAATACCGGTATCTTGCAATGTTTGCCAAAATTCACTAGGAATATTAATACTCATCTGTTCAACGGTTGTTTGAACACGACTCGCTGAACTTAATCCGGGAATAACACTCACCACGGCAGGATGCGCTAACGGAAACTGTAGTGCCGCCGCTGCAAGAGGAACATTGAACTCTTGGCAAATATCTTCAATTTTAGCAACCGTATTAATAATAGTTTCATCAGCTGGCTCATAGTTATAATGTGGAACCACACCTGATCGGCGAACGCCGGTAGCTAAAATACCAGAGTTATAAGGACCACCTAAAATGATTGAACTATTATCTTTGACACAACGCGGTAAGAAAGTTTCTAGCGCTTTTTGCTCTAACAAGGTGTAACGCCCTGCGAGTAAGAAACAATCAAAATAACCATGATCCATCGCTTGTTCACACACCTCAAATTCATTAACGCCAAGACCAATGGCAGAAACAAGCCCTTGAGAACGTAATTCGTCCATGGCTTTATAACCGCCTTCCATCGCTATTTTGAATAATCGGTCATGATCATCACCATGGGTTGCTTTGCCAATGTCATGCATATACAAGATATCAATTTTTGATAAACCTAGACGCTGAATGCTATGCTCAAAAGAGCGCATAATGCCATCGTATGAATAGTCATACTTTGGTTCAAACGGCATAGGAGAACAAAAGCCATATTTATCTTCAGCTTTAGCGCAAGGCTCTAAAATTCGGCCAACTTTAGTTGATAGTACATAATCTTGTGAATCATATTTTCTTAAGGTATCACCGACTCTGCGCTCACTCAGACCAAAACCATAAAAAGGCGCGGTATCAAATTGATTCAGTCCTAACTCCATTGCCTTAACAATACTTTCATGGGCGGCACTGTCTGGCATTGTATGATAAAGGTTACCCAAGGTTGCTGCGCCAAACCCTAATTCAGTAACGTGTAAATTAGTTTTACCTATTTGTCGTTTTTTAAACATGGTTTTCAACTCAACTATCTAACAGTGGGTAAACAAGAAGGACCTATGCCTTCAAATTTTTTGTAGGTTAATACAAACTCTTGATGACCTAACTCCTCTGATTTAGACTTTTTACCTTGGGCAACTTGCCTTACTAGATGGTATATTTCATCACCAATCTGCTTAACTGTTGCCTCACCTTTAATAACCTTGCCAGCATTAATATCCATGTCATCGGACAAATTATCATAAGTTTCAGGGTTGGCACAGACTTTGATCACAGGTGAAATAGCTGAACCAACAACTGATCCGCGTCCAGTTGTAAACAAAGTAAGATGACAACCAGAGGCGATCATTTCGACAATTTCAGCACTATCAACAATGTTTGGGAAACCAAACATTGGTTCACCATCAGGGACAACATCCATTAAATACAAACCGCTTTGGCTTGGAATATCACCTGGTTTAATCAAACCGTGTATTTTTGAACTACCCGATTTGGCATAAGCACCCATCGATTTTTCTTCCTGAGTGCTAAGACCACCTTCGGCATTACCAGGGGCAAAACTACCATAACCCATTTTAGTATAATATTGCTCGGCCTTTTCAACCGACTTCATAATTTCTTCGCCAAGCTCAGGCGTTATAGCGCGTTCCGCCATAATTTGTTCACAGCCAATTAGCTCACCAGTTTCTTCAAAAATACAAATAGCATCATCTTCAATCAATCGATCAAAACAATGACCAACGGCTGGATTAGCACCAATACCACTAGTACCATCTGAGCCACCACAAATGGTACCAATCATAAGCTCACTCATAGCCATAGGCACTAATTCAGTTTTTTTAGCATTAATAAGTAAGTCACCAACACTGGCTAAACCAGCTGCAATAGTTTTTTTAGTACCACCTGCTTTTTGAATAACTAAAGTATCTACTGCACGACCACTGGCTTTAATGGTATTTGCCAACTGTTCACGGTTAAATCCTTCACAGCCTAGAGAAACAATCAATACCCCAGCAACATTAGGATGAGTACAGAGCCCTTCCATAATTTTCAGTGAGTATTCATTGGGATAACAGCCTGGAAAACCTATTAATTGTACGTTATCACTTGGGCTATTAGTCACAATAGCTCGCGCAACATGGTGTGCACATTCAACTAAGTAAGTGACTAAAATAATATTACGAATGCCTTTACGGCCATCAGCTCTTAAATACCCTTGCATCATTATTCTCCTGCTCTGCTTTGTCGAGTATGACTGGCGATATAATCACTTTTCATATTATGCATATGAATATGATCACCAAAGGCAATATTTTCAACTGCAGAGCCAATAGATACCCCATACTTAATAATCTTTTCACCTTCAGCAATAGCTTGTCTGGCTACTTTATGACCAACTGTAATATCTGAGACCATGGTTACATCGACCTCTTCCAAAGTTGTTTCACTTCCTGTAAGTAACTGCTTACAGCATACAAAAACATTATCTGCTGTGTTTAGTAAAACAAAATGCCTATTTATCATTTTAACGTCCTATTAGATTCTTCTTTGAGGCTACTACATCGATTATTTATTTCGGTGCACGCCAATGAATCGTGGAAATACAACTAAGTTATATTTAGTTAATTAAATTTTAACCTTATTTGAATTAAATCATTAATTGTTATTTTGGTCAATAAAAAAATGTATTTTTATATTTAAAATAACAGTAAATTAACATTTTAAATATCTATAAATACAAGAAATAAGTCTTAACATATTGTTTATTAATAGTTTAAATTATACTTTATTAAGTAATACACTATATTAGTCACTAAATACGATATTATTTTTTATAAAATAC
>JBKEHN010000059.1:0-17124 GCA_046710905.1 Colwellia sp. | reverse complement strand
TTACTGATAACGTTACTGATAACGTTACTGATAACGTTACTGAGAATCATAACGCTAACATAAACTAATCTACACAACGGCATCTGCATGCTGGTTAATATCTGGTAACACCTGTTGTGTTCTACTTAATAAACTTACTTGCACTTTTTCGCTATTATCTAATCGATGAGTAGTAAGCAGTTTCTGCCAATATTGGCATAACTCCAATAAGTTATCTGCAGCAAGTATTTTGCTGTTAATCAATAACGCTTGAATAACCATATCGGCTTTTTAGTATTGTTATTGGCAAATTATGACTTAATTGCTCTACCAATAAAATATTGTCAGTGGTTTATCCTTAAACATAAAAATAGCTAATTCAGCAGAACCTTGATTTTTTATGTAACGCTGAAAATTAAAGCTTTCTACTGAGTGTACTACTAATTTCCCCCGATGGATAATACCTTTACTTGCATTATAAATTACTAAGTTTCAGAAAACACGAGGTCATTTTTTCCGCTCTCATCCATGGTCTCATTGCCGTTATTAATTCAGTTACAGTACTTTTAGCATTCAACTCTCCGACGTCCCAGTCAGAGTATTGATCTGGTTTCGTAGCCATAGCTGTAACGTTTGCTAAATTAAACACGCCTCTACCTAAGGCTATTTTATCGAAGGCTATGTCCCTCTCATTAATCATGAAAGAACAAAAAGGCTGACAGTCTATTTCTGTCATCAATACGGCGAAACGACCACTTTGCTAATTTTTATCTAACATACGTTCGCAGCAGACAAAAGTAACTTGTAAGCCTAGGCCTTGTAATAATTGCTGTAATCGTTAGTATTTTTCTAGTACTTTTAGCGCGAGTAATACCTCTATTGGCATAGCAAGGTAGTCAACTACTAATTTCACACAAACATCATCAATCTCAGCTAAATTCCTTGATAATAACAGCTCAGAATAACTTTTTTGTTGCTAGTTACTATTAACCGCTAAAGGCAAGGTAAAACTAAAACAGTAACCTTCATCAATCAATCAATTTAGCACGCGTATCATTGCCATGCTGATATTGTAATAAAGTAATGAAATAGTCACCAAGCTCACTTTGCTCTGTAGCACCATCATTAAAACCTTGAAGTGTCTGTAGCAGTTTTACTATTTTACTTTCACCTTTGACTTGACTACTAAAACATATTTTTTGTTGGCCACTATTTTTATCAACTAACAGTAAGTTTAGCGATATCTGCCTATCTATTTGCTGCGATAATAGTAGTCTTATATATCCTAAACATTTCAGAAAATAATTCTACATCTACGTTTACTTCTGAAAGTATTTTTTCATCAATAGTCAACAACACACTATTTTTACCAATAAATAGTGTGTTTCATAAATTAAGTAAAATAGCCTGTACTTGACCAGCAAGGTTTATATCACTTATGGTCAGAAGGGCATCGCTACTTTGTAAGTATCGGTAAAAAGTTGCTTATCTCAACTTTCTTACTAAATCTCGACCTTGAAGGTGAGCATAATACAAATAATTATCTTCTCTACTAGTAGTAATTTCATTAGCTGTATTTATTGTCGTGGTAACCGCACTACTACCTAATAGTACTAATTGCTTGATAGCGGCTAAGTGAAGTCCTTGGCAACGTTGCTGTTCAAGTAATAATTGAGAGTTATATTTTGTCATTGCATTAAACTCAAGCAATTACAGTTCGGGCTTTAATTGCTCTTGTTTTATATTATTTTCAACAATTTTCTCTGCTAGTTCTTTATTTTTATCCGACAGTGCAAGGAACTCTATCTCACTATAACTACTGTACTTAAGCTTTTCTATGTTAATCACTAACTGTTCAGATTCAGTACTATAAAACTCTTTTTGTCCGAGCTGTAAAAAACTAACTTTCCTGTTTGTTATTAATAGATTTTTTTCGCCATCTAAAGCTCTATCAATATAGCGAGTAGCTACTTGACTAGCTGATTTGATACGACTTCGAATTAACCACAGTAATCCTGTTACGCAGATTAATGTTAAAGCAAAAATGATAAATATCCATAAAGGTAATTGGATTGCTGATAAGGCTTGTTTATTCGTTGTTAGATAAGCACTAATTACGGGGTTAGGCGCTTTATTACTTCCTGAGAAAGAGTCAAGAATACTCTGTAATTGTTGCAGTTGAGCAATAAGCTGTTGTCGGTAGTCTCCCATCAAAGTTAAGTGTTATGACCATTTAACTAACAAGCCACGCTTTAATATAAGATCTTCAAAACGAATAAAGTCTCTGATAATGTCGGCCATACCTTAACTTTTATACTGTGGATTAACTAATTTTTTGGCCTAATCTTCAATAAAAATAGAGCTTATTTGATTTCGTAATTACTCAAAATCTCCAAGGGATGTTTGTAAACTCAAGCGCTTAAGAATATTGACTATACTGATGAATTTTTTTTCTCCGCTAAATAGTAATCTTGCTTGTCGTGAAGTAGTTTGCGGACTGTCCAATTGAATTTCTCTAGCATCAAGTAATGTATCAAGTTGAATTAATACTTTATGCTTTAATACCTGATTACTTATATGACTAGATTCAATACGGGTAATTAAATTAGTCGCGACATTATTATTGATAAACCATTACTGATAATTACTTTTATGCTGAAACTTCATTAATGATAACTTTTTACTTTGTAGAGATAGTCCTTACTGAAAGGTATTTAATTCCTGCACATTGCCACTGTGTAATATTTTATCAATGAGCTTATTGGTATGAATTAGGTAACTTTGTTGTAGAAACTGAGTTTGTAGCGGTACCAAATGTTGAGTTATTAGCGCTTGAGAAGACCTAGACTGTTGAGCGATAAACACTAATGCAGATGATAATGCCGCAACAACCACCAAAAATAAGGCCATAAGATATACGGTAAAGTATTGATAAAGAGGTACAACTGTACCACTAGCTTCAACAGCTTGCTCAGCAAGTAAATGACTGTCGTTTTAATCAGTTTTATTTGTGCTGATAAATAGTAAACATAGTCTAATTCCCTTGGACCATATTTTATACCATATCAGCTCTTAAGGCATTAAGGTTCGCTCTTTTACTTAGCTGTTTTTTTACTGACCCATGCCCATTCCATCTGACATTCTATAGGTGCTTGCCCTGACTCATCTTCTATCGTCACGGGCACAAAAACATTACCTTTTTCTTCTTGAGTTATTAGTGCTATTTGCTCTTCTGATAACCGAGCTATGGCACTTAATCCGCCTTGCATACGTCGTTGATAATTAACCTGCATAGACTTGAGGAGAGGTAGCTTTGAATCGGGCACATTCATACCAAAAACTATACCTGTGGCAGACTCTGCCAACACAGCAGCAGCAATGGCATGGATACCACCAATATGATTTTGTACTGCTTTTTTATTCGCTAAAAATAACTGTGCTTTTTGCGGAGTAATTTCTTTAATTACAATACCTGTCGTTCCTGCAAATTTTACTTTACTAGTAAATAACTTAGTTAATAGAAATGAACGTATGAGCAGTGGTGTCTTGTTAACTTTGCTAATAATAGTACTGAATTTATTGACCATAGAATTATCGTCTCGATTTTAATTGTTAAAGCATATAATTCATTATGCATACTAACTAGTCTGATCACTACGACTTATTAACTTAGCCAATACTTCTATCGAATCCTCAGAAAATACTTTTATACCATGCTCACCTAAAATCTGAGTAATTAACCCTACACCAGCAATCTTTTTTTGAGAAAAGATGCCGTCATAAATAGTCGTACGGTCACATGAGGGGCTTGACTCCTTTAACAAGGCAAATTTAATATTGTGAAGCTGACATAAGACTAATGCCTGCTCAGCGCCATCAGTGAACTGTCGAGTAACATCAACAGCTGCAATGGTGATAACTTTTTTTGTTATTTGGTTTATTTATACTGGTGGTCTTGGAACAGGTAAGCCCAAAATCACTTCAGGACATATAGAGAATAAACGGCCCTATTTTTGCCATTGCTGCAATAACTTATGGTCAAGCGTTTGTATAATGCCATTATAGCGAACACGTTTACCTAAAAAGTAGGCGCTAATTAATATTTTATCAATAGCTTTGTTGCTTATGTTCATGATGATGTTATTGCTAACTGAAGTGTCATTAACTCTTCTGTACTCTTACTATCTTGCCCCTCAATCCAACATGATTGACTATAGTATTCAAAATTTAATACAAAATAACAACCCGCCCAGTTAAAGCGAATGTTCTCGCGATCAGCGCCTATGATCTTCTCTTTTATAACAACGCAGTGAAGAGGTAAAAAGAGTAACTCTATTAATTCCTTAATATTTTCTTGATACCAGTCGTTTTTAAATTTTACGTTCAGGTAGTCTATTTGATACGTCAACGATTCAAGACATTGCCGGGCTTTTAAAGGGTTCATAATGAGCAGTTTTATTATCTTCGAAAATATAGTTAATTATACGACTAAATTTTGATATTAATCGATGATTTGATAAAAAGTTAACGACAAGTTAGTATAATTTTCATATACTAAAAACAGATAATTTATCTTTGTAACTCAACTATAGCGCCTGTATATTACCTAGTTACAAAACCTTTAAACCAAAGAGAGTGAAACTATGAATAAACTTATACTTGCTGTTGTAACAGCAACGGTTATGATGGCATCTCCTGTATTTGCTGGCGATGCAGCAGCTGGTAAAGGAAAATCAGTTATGTGTGCAGCTTGTCACGGTGCTAATGGTATTTCAGCTATACCCACTTACCCTAACTTAGCCGGCCAAAAAGAAGCGTACCTTGTTAAGCAGCTAACAGAGTTCAAATCAGGAAAACGTGATAATGCTATGATGAAAGGTATGGTTATGGCACTGACTCCTACAGACATGGAAGACTTAGCAGCTTACTACGCTAATATGAAATAAAATTTCTCTTCTTCAAGTCCTCTAAAAAGCCCTGATTTAATTAAGTTAAACGGGGCTTTTTCAATATCACTATTTTGAATCGCAGCATAAGCTAATGCTAGTTCAGCTTCTATAAAAGTAGGATCTAGCTTGACAGCATCTTGTAAGTCGTGAATACCTGACGGATCATTTATCATCAACTTTAAAATACCTTTTCTAGCATTATTGCCGGCATTATTAGAGGTTACTTCTTCATTCTGCTCGAGCAGTTTTTTTGCTTCCGCTGTTGCACCGGGCTCTAACAATTTATAGCTTAACGAAGCTAAAAATTGGCCATCATCAGTTTGGCTGCCTTCAAAGTTAGCAATAGTAGTGCTTATTTCATCAATTAAACCTAACTCTAGTTGAGTAACAGCCAACATACGTCTAGCTTGGTGATCTTTAGGTAAATATTTAACTACCGAAGTTAAATGGCGATGACTCTGCTGCCAATTTTTCAAATAAAAGGCACTCGCACCAGCAACGAGTTTTAAATTAAACTGATTGAAATTCGTCGATAAAGCTATTTCAGCATGCTCACTCGCTTTATCAAAGCTTTTGCTATTAAAAGCAACCAAGGCTTTAATGTAGTGTGCAAAAGGTTGGCTCTGTATTTCGGCTAATATAGTATCAGTATAATTTTCAGCTTCTTTATCTTGCCCTGACTTCAGCAATGCATCGGCTAACAGTAATTGCACAATGCCAGAGCGAGGCTGTAGATTTAAATACTCTTTGAAGCTCAGTGCTACTTGCTGATAATCTTTAGTTACCATGGATACTTGCCCTTGTAACATAAGCGTATCAACTTGCTTAGCATCTATGATTAAGATCCGTGAAATTAAGGTGTTAACTTCTTCATATTGGTTTTCTGATAACTGCAAGTACACCAAAGCAAGCATACTCTAAAGACTTTGTTGCGCAATAGACTGCGCTAACTCAACGCTTTACTGTGCTAATTCGGGTTGTTCACTGCGTAACGCGGCCAGTGTTTGATAGGCTAAATATTAGCTTTGTTCCTGCGTCGAAAGCTTCTTCGCTGCTGTGCTAAGCGCCAACACATCAACATCGCTATCAGTTAATATGTATGCGCGAGTAAGTAACGGCAATACTTTATTGACTGCATAGTTATATTGATAAGAACGCTCAAGCTCTTTTAGCGCAGCGGTACCATCACCTAACGTTAAATAGATTTGGCCTAACAGCAATCGCGCCTCTGCATTTTTGCTATCTACTCTAATAGCATTTTTAAATTCAATAATACTTTCGTTAACTTTATTTTGACTTAAATAGCTTTTGACACTTTCTAAATGAGATTCAACAGAAACTTACTCGCTACAGGCTATTATTGCCAGAGCGATACTTAAATAACCATAACATTCATGGTCTGCTACTAAAATGAAACGTCAGCTCAATTATCGATATAGTAAATAACTCTTGGTGCTCACAATGCTAGCTAGGTATAAATGGGGCACGGTAATGAACTTCAAAGCCTACAGTTTTAAAGTGATAAAGGATTGTATCAACGGGTGGTTAACGACTATCAGCTGCGTTTACCTAATATTGCTACTTTCTTTATCGAGAAAACTAGCTTTAGTATTACATAGCAATACGTAAATCAGGCTATTACCTTTATTAGTTTAAACTAAACAATGAACAGTCACTTGACTACTCTAACAGAGCATGAATTACTCAGTCATAGCAAATCAAGGAAAGGTTAATTCAAGTACCAAGAACGCTCGCTCTTCATTATTATAACCTCAGCCAATAAATTAACTACTCAGCCAATAACAAAGCTAATACCTGCTCTGTTTTTTCCTGCATTAATAACACATCACCTTTAGACTCAACATTTAAACGTACTACGGGCTCTGTATTACTGCTTCGCAAGTTAAAACGCCAGTTACCAAATTCCATACTAATACCATCTGTTTTATCAATCACTAGTGCTTGCTCTTGATAAAAAGAAAAAACACCAGCGATAGCTGCTTTTGGGTCGGCAATAGTATTATTAATTTCACCCGATGATGGGTAAGCGGCGATACGTTCTTTGACTAAGCTAGAAAGTGGTTGTTTACGTAAACAAACAAGCTCTGCTATTAATAACCAAGGGATCATACCGCTGTCGCAATAGAAGAAATCACGGAAATAATGATGAGCACTCATTTCACCGCCATAAATAGCATCTTCACTACGCATACGTTCTTTAATAAAAGCGTGACCCGTTTTACTTTGAATAGCCTGACCACCTACTTTTTCAGCGATATCGATAGTGTTCCAAGTTAGCCGTGGATCATGAATAATTTTTGCTTCCGCTTTACTGCCTTCAATTTTATTCAAAAAGTTCTCTGCTAATAAACCAACAATATAATAGCCTTCAATAAACGCTCCGTTTTCATCGAACAAGAAACAACGATCAAAATCGCCATCCCAAGCAATACCCATATCAGCGCCGTGTTTGATAACCGCATCGCGGGTTGCTGCACGATTTTCTATCAATAATGGATTGGGAATACCGTTAGGGAAGCTACCATCAGGCTCATGATGTACTTTAATAAATTCAACTGGAACATTTAAAGCATTAAAGGCACTTTCGATAGCATCAAGGGCTGGGCCTGCGGTGCCATTGCCGGCGTTTACTACCAGTTTTAACGGGGTAATATTTTGATCATCAATATAGGTTAATAAGTGCTCGGTATAAGGTTGAGTAATATCAACTGTTGTCAACGTACCTTGCGTGTCAACGTTAACAAAATTATTTTTCTCGGCCAGTGCCTGAATATCGAAAAGACCTGTATCACCACTAATAGGTTTTGAATTTTCACGTACTAACTTCATACCATTGTAATCAATAGGATTATGACTAGCAGTAACAACGATACCGCCATCGCATTGTAAGTGACTGGTTGCAAAATAAATGTGTTCTGTACCCGCTAAACCTAAATCAATAACGTTAGTGCCTCCAGCCATTAAACCTTCAGCTAAAGCGTGCTTGAGCTCTGCACTAGTAAGGCGAATATCACCACCTACGACCACGGTTTTTGCTTTAGTATGTTGAGCAAAAGCGCGACCGACACGATAAGCAATATCAGTATTTAATTGTTCGCCTAATTTTCCGCGGATATCATAAGCTTTGAAACAGGTGATTGCAGAAGGGCCTGACGTTAAGGCAACTTTAGATGATGACATGGAATATTCTCGTCCTTGGTGTGGTGATTACTTTTAATATTAATAATAAATATAGGGTACGGTTAACTTATATTAGCTTGATGCAATTTTTTCTTCTAGCTCAGCTAGTTTAGCTTCAAGTTCAGCTATTTTAGTACGCGTTTTGATCAATACTTGCGTTTGCACATCAAACTCTTCGCGTGTTACCACATCGAGCTGTGATAATTTACTTTGTAAAACGGATTTAGCCTTATCTTCAAAGTCAATCGCTATATTTTTCAGGCTGGGCGGAATAGAATTGGTTACTTGTTTGGCAATTTCTTCAATTTTTTTAGCATTAATCATAATAATTTCTCATCGATTTTCATTTGATATCATTGTAACTGTTTTGCAGATGACTAAAAACAGGTAAAATCTAGCATACGAGCGTTTATTCGAATAAAGTAGCTAAATACCACTTCTATTAAATTCTTTTCCACTCAGCGAAAATTAAAAGGCTTAGAGGCAAGGCATTGATTGATGAGAATGGTTACTCCCTTGTCAAAATAAATAACGCAGCATATAAGCCTTTTAAATTCGCCCTTTGGAAGCTCATTAGCAAACTGATGACAGTGCAAAATTAATGAAATATAGACTAGCTATGTTTAACCAATTTTGCTTTTTCTAAGCTCGCTAATGTAGCTCTGAGTAGGAAATAACTTAATAGAATTGGTATTAAAGTAATGAAACTAAATCCTGGACAAAATGAAGCGGTAAAATTTGTGACTGGCCCATGCTTAGTATTGGCAGGCGCCGGCTCAGGTAAAACTGGTGTTATTTGTCAAAAAATCGCTTATCTCATTCAAAAATGTGATTACAAAGCGCGTAATATTGCCGCGGTAACCTTTACCAATAAAGCGGCGCGTGAAATGAAAGAACGTATTCAAAAAATGCTTGGCCGCGAACTTACCCGCGGTTTAACAGTGTCTACCTTTCACTCGTTAGGTCTTGATATTGTTCGTCGTGAAATTAAAATCTTAGGTTATAAACCTGGCTTTACCTTATTTGATGACCAAGACTCCCTCGCATTACTCAAAGAATTGACCATTGATGAACTTGATGGTGACAAAGACTTACTCAGTAGATTACAAAGCAAAATATCTAATTGGAAAAATGACTTATTCTTACCTGATGATGCCATCAAAGCAGCCAATGATGCTGATAGTAGTGAATATGCAGAATTTTATCAGCGCTATCATAAACATATGAAGGCCTATAATGCCTTAGACTTTGATGATCTTATTCTTATCCCGACGCTGTTAATGAAAAACTATCCTGAAGTACGTCAGCGTTGGCAGGACAAAATTCGTTATTTATTGGTGGATGAGTATCAAGATACCAACGCTAGCCAATATGAATTGGTAAAGAATATTGCTGGCGACCGTGGTCGATTAACCGTAGTAGGTGATGATGATCAGTCTATTTATTCATGGCGTGGTGCTAAACCAGAGAATTTAATACTGCTTGGTAAAGACTTCCCTGATCTCAAATTGATTAAACTTGAGCAGAATTATCGCTCTAGTGGTCGTATCTTAAAATGTGCCAACGTACTGATTGCCAATAACCCGCATGTTTATGATAAAGCGTTATTCAGTGATCTTGCCTATGGCGTAGAGCTAAGAGTTATACAAGCGAAAAATGAAGAGAATGAAATTGAGCGTGTTATTGGCGAGTTAATTGGTCATCGCTTTATGAACCGCAGCCAATATAAAGATTACGCAGTACTTTACCGTGGTAATCACCAATCACGCTTACTTGAAAAAGCACTGATGCAAAACCGCATTCCGTATAAAATCAGTGGTGGTACCTCGTTTTTCTCCCGTCCAGAAATAAAAGATGTGATGGCCTATTTGCGCGTACTGGTTAACCCTGATGATGATAATGCGTTTTTACGTATTGTTAATGTGCCTAAACGTGAATTAGGCCCTGCTACCTTAGAAAAATTAGGTACTTACGCTAACATGCGTCAAATTAGTATGTTTGCTGCCAGTTTTGAGCTTGGCTTAGAACAAACTTTAACAGGTCGCAGCTTAATGAAGATGCAAGCATTCACCCAATGGGTTGTTGATATTGGTGATCAGGCTGAACGGGGTGATACTGCTGCAGTATTACGTTCAATGATCCGCCAAATTAATTACGAAGACTACCTATACGATACCTCGATGAGTGCTAAAGCAGCCGAGATGCGTATGAAAAATGTCACCGAACTCTTCAGCTGGGTTAGCCAAATGCTTGAAGGTAGTGATGACGAAGAGCCCATGACCTTACCACAAATTGTTACCCGTTTAACCTTGCGCGACATGATGGAGCGTAATGAAGAGGAAGATAGTAACGACCAAGTTCAGTTGATGACACTGCACGCTTCTAAAGGACTCGAATTTCCTTATGTATTCTTAATCGGTATGGAAGAAGGTTTATTACCTCATCAAACCAGTATTGATGAAGGTAGTGTTGAAGAAGAGCGTCGCCTTGCTTATGTTGGTATTACCCGCGCTCAGCGTGAATTAATATTCACTTATGCAAGAGAGCGTAGACAGTTTGGTGAATTATCTCGTACTGAAGCCAGTCGATTCTTACATGAATTACCACAAGATGATTTAAATTGGGAATTAGGTGCTGCGAAGAAGAAAACCGTTGAACATGTTGAGCAATCAAACTTACAAGGCATGGCTGGTTTGCGCGCTCAGCTTGCTAAAGCTAAGCAAGCTAAAAAATAGTGCTGTTTTAATAAACTAAAAAGCATTTACCTAACCGGTAAATGCTTTTTGATAGATGTCTCTTGTTAACATTAGCCATAAGACTTGTGTATATGTCTTAAATACTAATACTTTATCGACTTTTGCATGAACGTAGCTTTAATAAAAAACTAACCAAAAATCTCGTTCATATCGATGCATGACCTAAATATTTATCGCTATAATAAATCCACGAGAGCCTGTTTAATGTTACTGTGATTAAAGTCAAAACCATGATTAAGTAGCTTTTGTGGATAAATATTTTGACTCGTTAGTAATAACTCAGCGCCTTGGCCCATTAAAATATTGAGCATAAAGGCAGGAACACTAAATAAAGTGGGCCGATTAAACTGCTGACCTAAGGCTTGAGTGAACGCTAGATTGGTTAATGGCTGTGGCGAGGTACAATTAATAGCACCTACAAGATCTTCTGTTAGTATACTAAAGTTGATAGCGTGCACCATATCTTCGATATGTATCCAAGACATATACTGCTGACCATGACCAAGCTTACCGCCTAATCCTAAATAAAATGGCCAGCGCATTTTTGCTAATGCACCGCCATCATTAGCCAAGACGACACCAGTGCGTAATAACACAACCCGACAATGCGCCTTAACCTTTAGGGCAATATCTTCCCATTTTTTACATAATTCATGAGAAAAATCCGTTTGTGTTACTTGAGCCTCTTCATCAGTAGAGTTTTTACCTGTCTCGCCGTAATAACCGATAGCTGAACCACTAATTAAACAAGTCGGTTTAAATTCAGCACGCTCAATCATAGCAACAACTTTCTCCGTTATTTTCCAGCGACTTTGACAAATTCTTTCTTTTTGCTTAACTGTCCAGCGTTTATCAACAATAGGCTCACCAGCAAGGTTTATTATTACCTCAAAGCAGTTTTGCTCAGGCAGTTGCTCAATAAATTCAATACCTGGTGGTAAAAGCTTTTCTGCATTTTGGCCATTACGCGTTAATACAGTGAATTGATACGATTGTTTGAAAGCATTGATAAAGTGTCTACCGATTAAACCAGTACCACCTGTTATTAGTATTCTCATGCTACCCCCACTAAATTTAACTCAACTATTAGTAATAGTACGTATTAATCAGCATTGTCGATCAATTAAAGTTTGTAAATGTATCCAAACAATTAATACACTTTATGTTTAAATTACCTGCATAGTTTTCAATAAGGTTTACAGGGTAACTCTATTAAACATTATCCGTTAAAACCTATAGTTTTAAGATTAATGACCTCACTCTCCTAAAGATAATAACAAACTGCTGATTTCCAAAAAGTTTGATCAAATATATCAACATACTATTTTAGTTCGCCAAAATAGTACCCCCTCGATCAGCTATATCAACAAATTACTTAAAAAAATATAGAAAAATCGCTATGGAACAAATATAGCCTTGAGGTCGTGAATTAAATATTATCACTTACAAGGATTGGTAGATTGATTTGAAAAAAGCGGTAATACTGTTAATTTTCTTGGCGATAAAACATATATTGAACACATGTTGATAAACTTATGGGGTAATGCCATGAAGTTTATCTAAAGTGGTGGTGTATCAATAACCGCTAATTTAATTAAAATTTTCGATAATAAAGCGCATATAGGTATTAAAGTAAAAGATACAGATATTAGATGGATATCAAGCGACACAACAAATAACAGCTATTTTTAAGTATGCTGGTTTACTTATTTTTGTCTTAACTGCGGATGTTGATTCGCGCAGTAAAGACAAAGTACTCTCTATAAGGTTTTCTATGTACCTTGCCAAACCTATAAATATTAAACAATTAATGGTCTGCTTAGTTGAAGTAACAAAAAGACTCGTTACTAAATAATTATTCACCGCTTAAATACTATTTGAATTCAATAGCGATTTAAGCGACTCCTTGATCACGGTATCTCATTGAAAATTAATGATACGGTAGCTTATGGCTGTTAGAAAATAACCTGATTCCTGTTATCCATCTTGGCGAATAAGATAATCAAAAGCACCTAATGCTGCATTGGCACCACTGCCCATGGCAATGATAATTTGCTTAAACGGGTTATTGGTAACATCACCCGCCGCATACACACCCGCAACTGACGTTTCACCTCGACTACCTGCGATAATCTCTCCGCGATTAGTTAACTCTATATCACCTTGTAAAAACTCACTGTTTGGTATTAAACCTATTTGTACAAAAATACCCGCTAATGCTACATCATGCTGTTCACCACTACTACGATCTGTGTAGGTTAAGCCCGTCACGCGCTTACCATCACCAAGCACTTTGGTTGTTTGAGCATGAGTAATAATAGTGATATTGGCTAATGAGTTAGCTTTTCTCACTAAGATGTCATCAGCACGCAGCGTATCAGCAAATTCTAAAACCGTTACGTGTTTAACAATACCGGCTAAATCAATGGCAGCTTCGATGCCTGAATTACCACCGCCAATAACCGCTACTGGTTTGCCTTTAAATAATGGTCCATCACAATGAGGACAATAAGCGACCCCTTTACCGCGATACTGATGTTCACCCGGTACATTCATTTCACGCCAGCGCGCTCCTGTTGCTAAGACAACCGATTTACTTTTCAGTACTACACCATTTTCTAGGTTAACTTCAATTAAACCGGTTTCTTTGTTACGTTTTACTTTACTAGCTTTATTGCTGTTCATGATATCAACATCATATTCACCAACATGCTCTTCTAAACTGGCAACAAGTTTTGGTCCTTGAGTGGCTTTGACCGAAATAAAATTCTCAATACTCAGGGTCTCGCTGACTTGTCCACCAAATTTATCGGCAACCAAACCAGTATTGATGCCTTTTCGTGCGGCATAAATTGCAGCGGCTGCGCCCGCTGGACCACCACCAACCACTAAGAAATCATAGGTACTTTTATTTTCTAGTGATTTGGCCTGACGAGCACTGGCATTTTTATCCACCTTATTTAAGATGTCTGTTAATGACACTCGACCTTGGCTAAATGACTCGCCATTTAAATAAACACTTGGTACTGCCATGACATCACGGTCAAAGACTTCCGTTTGAAATAACGAGCCATCAATCATAGTGTGTTTTATCTTCGGATTAATGGCTGCCATCATATTGAGTGCTTGCACCACATCAGGACAATTCTGACAGCTCAGCGATATATAGGTTTCAAAGACAAAATCACCTTCAAGATTGCGCACTTGCTCTATTTGTTCAGCATCAATTTTTAAGGGATGTGAACCACTGTGTAATAACGCCATCACTAAAGAGGTAAATTCATGTCCCATAGGTAAGCCAGCGAAGCGTATTTCACTATTACTCGCCACACTTCGTACCAACATAGATGGCACCCGCTCGGTCACTGCTTGCTCAATATTACTAGAGAAAAGGTTACCATTAATGACAGTCACTAGCGGTGACAATTGTGAAATTTGTGCCACTAGTTGCGTAAGTTCTTTTGCCTTAGGACTTTCATCAGTAAAAGTGATTAGCTCGACTGGTGTTTTTAAATTTTCTAAATAACTTTTTAATTGTGCTTGTAAGTTTGTGTCTAACATAATGACCTCTGCTGGTACTTGATGAAATTGGAGAAAGTGATAAGGAAATAAAACTCGATTAAAGCAAGATCACACCAAGGTAGTTTTATTGCTGCTGTGATCTTTAGTTTGAACTTAGATTTGAATTAAATAGCACTTACTCGAGGCGCGGAGCATGAGCATAGATTTTCTATGTGATTGCTCCGCAACAAAGAGTAGGTGCTATTTACACTAATCTAAGGAAAACTTAACTAATCGTAACTTATATTTTGCCTACTAGGTCTAGAGATGGCGCTAGGGTCTCTGCACCTGGTTGCCATGCTGCTGGACAAACTTCACCGTCGTGCTCTGCTACATATTGTGCTGCTTTAACTTTGCGTAATAACTCAGCAGCGCTTCGACCTATACCTAAATCATGTACTTCAGCAATTTTTACTTCACCCTCTGGGTTAATAACAAATGTGCCACGAAGTGCTAAACCAGCTGCTTCGATCATGACACCAAAGTTACGTGTTATTGCCCCCGTTGGGTCACCGATCATTGGGTATTTGATTTTGTTAATGGTATCTGAAGTGTCGTGCCATGCTTTATGGGTAAAGTGGGTATCTGTTGATACTGAGTAAACTTCAACGCCCATTTTTTGTAATTCGTCATAATAGTCTGCCATGTCACCTAATTCAGTAGGACAAACAAAGGTAAAATCAGCGGGATAAAAGAAAACTATTGACCATTTATCAGCAAGGTCTTTTTCGCTTAATTCAACGAATTCACCATTATAAAAAGCAGTAGCGTTAAAAGGTAATAATTTAGTATTAATAATTGATTGGTTCATTATGAACTCCCATTTAGTTAAGTAATAACATTAGAAGTGCTTTCTCAATAGAGAGTTAAGCGCTTCGTTTAAGACGGGATAATAATAGAACACGGAGATTGATTAGTATAATCGATGGTAGTTATCAATATGATAGTCAAAAACTATCAAAATAAATGTAAGCAATGATCATGAGCTATTTGAAAGAAGTTAACTTGGAGTAAGAATGGATATAACTAAGTAATGATACCGCTAAGAGATTTACGTACACTAGCGACGATGGATCGAACACATTGCATGCGCGAATAATTAGGCCTAATCACCAAGGAGATACCACGCACAGGTACAGGTGCTTGGAAGTTTCCGTATAGAATAGTGTCGCTAGCTAAGTTTCCTTGCGCAGCAAGCGCGGGTAATAAGGTAATGCCCATACCACTAGCTACCATATGACGTAGTGTTTCTAAACTTGTTGCTTGAAAACTATTATCTTCTTTAGCACCTGCAGAAAAACAATAACCCATTGCTTGGTCTTTAAGACAATGACCGTCCGCTAAAGTAAGAATTTTTTCATCATATAAATCTGAAAGTGACAAGCTTTTTTTATGAGCCAGTCGATGAGTTTTTGGTGTTGCCAGCATAAGCGGTTCATCAAATAACTGGTATGATTCAAATTTTTCCATTTCTGCAAGATAGGGCAAAATTAATACGTCTAATTTACCTTCGTCCAATTGATGCAACAATACCTTAGTTGGATTTTCATACAGAAAGAAATTGATGTTAGGTAACGTTGTATTTAAGTCTGACATGATATGCGGCAACAAATACGGCGCTAACGTGGGTATTAAGCCTAAGTGTAAGTCGCCGGCAAAAGGGTCAAGCAAAGCTTTAGCACGAGACTCAAACTGCCCTGCAGCTTGCAATACTTTTCGTGCCTCTTGCACTAGCTGATCCCCTGCTGGTGTTAGCATAATATTGCGACGATGACGCTCTACCAGTTGTAAACCTAACTGTTCTTCTAACTTCATTAACTGACCACTCAGCGTTGGCTGACTAACAAAGCAAGACTGCGCCGCTTTACCAAAGTGCTTGTGTTTATCTATGGCCGTTAAATATTCTAAATCACGTAACTTAATCATAGCTAAAGCCTATCAATTAATAAGAAAAAAGGGGGTTAGGCTATGGTATTATGTTCACGTTATGAAAGCGAGTTTCGTTGCTTTAAAAATTCCTTCTAACCAAGCACTAGCCAAATACCAACAGCTATCATCAAACTACCGGCAATACGATTCATCCACTTGACGTTATCGCCACGATTTAAAAATAACCGCAGACCTTTACCGCCAGCAGCATACGCCATCATACTAGTAAACTCGGTTACCATAATAACGCCGAGTAATATTAGTAGTTGTGGAGCAACATCGCGTTCTACACTAATAAAAGGTGGAAGTAGAGAAATCATAAAAGCCCAGCCTTTTGGATTGGCAATAGCAGTGACAAAACCCTGAGTAAATAACGAATAGCGGCTAACATCACTCGGCTTATTTGCAGCAATCGACATTTTACCTTTAGAGCGCCACATATTGACACCAATATACGCTAAATAAGCGCCACCAACCCATTTCAATATTTCAAATAAATTGGGGTAATTCAGCATAATACTGGCAACGCCAAGGACCGCTGCGATAGCAACAATGGCGACACCAATGAGTTCTCCAATCATCATCCACAGGGTACGACGCACACCTATGCTCATGCCTAAAGTCATCGCTAATGTCATGCACATACCTGGTGTTATTGAGACAAAAAAGAATGTTGGAATAAAAACAGCAAGCACAGCTAAATCAGGCATTTAATTTACCTTTAGGTTTAAGTTTAAGTTTAAGTTTAA
>JBKEHN010000058.1:0-17149 GCA_046710905.1 Colwellia sp. | reverse complement strand
ACAAGCCCCGGTAATATTACCATCAATACAAGCAGAAACGCTCAATATTGAAACAGTATTATATAAACTTTCTCAAGACGACAATAAGCAACTCTCACTGGCGTTAGATCAAGGTTTAAATATAAAAGAAGCTCCTTATCGCCAACTAAAATATCGTCAAGAAATTAATAATTTGTCTATGCAAGATAACCTTTATCAGTCTTCATATAATATTAGAAATATAAAAAATCAGCCGTTAGAAGTGACGAACCAAAGAGTAAAGTCAACGCAACCAGTATTACAAATACCCAGCACATTAGAAGCTAAATTACTGAATTCCATTAATCCAATCTACCCAAGTCTTGCAAAACGCAGAGGAATAGAGATGGAAGTAAAGGTAGACTTCATTATCGATAAAGACGGTAAAGTAAAAAATATTAATTTCGCCCAGCAAAGTAAGCTTATTTATTTCAAATCAGCTATTCGATCAGCTATTCGAAAATGGCGATTTAGTCCCGCGACAAAAAATAACCACAAGGTTGAAAGTAAAATGACAAAAATATTCTCTTTTAGCTTACATGCCTAATAGTCACTAAATACTTAACTTCTAACTGATCTATGTGCAAATCACCTTCAGGTGATTTGCTATTCAAGGGGATATTTTTGAGTAAATGCCATCAGTTTAATCAAGAAGAAAATATCAATAACAAACACTCCAGTAAAGTTACTTCATTTTGGCAACAAGGCGATTTTGACTCATTCTTTGGCATTGATGGAGTAGACATTCATTATGCACAGTTTATTCAAAAAAAAGATAAAGCTCCAACCATAGTAGTTGTACCTGGTCGCTGTGAAAGTTACTTAAAATATCAGGAATTAACCTTTGATTTATACCAGCAAGGTTATAATATCTTTGTTATTGATCACCGAGGCCAAGGGTTATCAGGACGGCTACTTACCAACATAAATAAAGGTTATGTCACTAAATTTCAAGATTATGTTGATGATTTACACTATTTTATTAAAGAGATAGTTACACAACAAGTCTCCAGTAAACCATACCTATTAGCACATTCAATGGGTGCAACTATTGCAACTCGATTTATGCAAGATTTCCCCAATGCAATTAAAGCAGCAGTAATCTCATCACCTATGTTGGGCTTTAATTCTGCTTTGGTACCAAAAAGTATAGCTAAACTACTCGTAGCTATTAAGTACCAGCTAAATAAACTTGTCAGTAAAACACCTTGGTATTTTATTGGGCAAAAGGGCTATTCACCGGTTAATTTTACTAAGAATAATCTCACTCACTCCTCGCAACGTTACCAACACTTTGTCAATTTATATAAAGATAACAAAATCATCCAACTTGGCGGAGTTACTACTCACTGGTTAGCACAAAGTATTGAAGCCCAAAAAATCATCTTCACTAAGATATCTCAACTTAAAACCCCTATATTATTACTTCAAGCTGGTAGTGATAAAGTAGTTTGCCAACAAGCTCAAAATGATTTTTGCCAACAATTACATCTATTACAACCGCAGTCTTGTCCAAACGGTATTCCTAGTAGGATTGAACAAGCCTACCATGAGTTGTTTTTTGAAACCGATAATTATAGAAACCAAGCAATTTTTCAAAGCCTTAACTGGTTTAAAAAGTATAACTAATATTTCACTATCTAATAACTTATTTTAACTGGGCATTTTGCACGACTGAAGTAGGATCTTGGTGAATAAAGACCTCACAAGGAGCTAGAGCATTACAAATTCTGGCCTCAATCTCGTCACCTATACTATGTGCCTCTAATAGCGATAAGTCGTCACTTAGCTCTAAATGAAATTGAATAAATTTCTGTACTCCTGATTGTCGGGTACGTAACTCATGAATGCCAATGGCTTGATTGTGTGTCAAAACAATAGTTCTAATTTGGGCTAACTCTTCATCACTCAACTCACTATCCATTAATTGCGAAACACTTTGTACCATTATTTGACTGGCACCAAACACTAGGTATAAGGCAACCAAGATGGTAAAAACGCCATCTGCTTGTAACCATACTCCCTGACTCAAAATAATTGCCGCTAAAACCCCTAAATTTAGGAATATATCAGACTGGTAATGCAATGCGTCACCACTGATAATAATTGAGCCTGTACGTTTTATTACGTACCTCTGAAAAGCCACTAAAATAAGTGTTAATATAAGAGAAATGATTGTTACCCAAATAGCCACTTCACTCTGTACTATTACTTGTGGATTAAGCACCCGAGATACACCATTAAAAATAAGTATAATGGCAGAGCCAAGCACAAAAGAGGCTTGCACCAAGCCAGCTAAACTTTCAGCTTTACCGTGACCAAAACTGTGCTCTTTATCCGCTGGAGCTAAAGCAAAGCGTAAAATAACTATACTCATTATTGAAGCAAATAAATCTAAAATAGAGTCAGTGGTCGAAGCAAGCATGGCACTAGAGTCTGTTACCAACCAAGCATACAGTTTGATTACCACTAAGATTAAAGCGGTAGAGGTCGAAAATATAGCCGCTAAACGCACCCAAAATGCATAATCGTCTGTTGAGTTTTTTGTAGCCATGGCGAATCCTTGGATAAAAATTAAGAACTGAAAGTTATTATTAGTTATAGCCGTTACCATTCAATATGTATGTTTGAGCGTGCACTTTAATTGCTAAGAGGTATATAATAATAAAAATTTTATCACATGATGATTGTTATGCTAGATGTTGTTCTTTTCCAACCACAAATTCCGCCAAATACTGGTAATATAATTCGCTTATGCGCAAACTCAGGTTTTCGCTTGCACTTAATAGAACCATTAGGTTTTGATTTAGAGGATAAAAAATTACGTCGCGCAGGTCTAGATTATCATGAATTTGCAGCCATACAGCGCCATGCAAACTTCAATGCTTTTATGGAGAAAGAACAACCAAAGCGAGTATTAGCGATTACTACCAAAACTAATAATTTCTATGGTGATGTCAGCTTTGAAGCAGGTGATTATTTATTATTTGGCTCAGAAACAGCAGGCTTACCTGAAGAAGTTCGTGTACAGATCCCTGATAAAGATAAAATTAGAATTCCAATGTTAAAAGAAAGTCGCAGTATGAATTTATCAAACGCCGCCGCTGTAATAGTTTACGATGCATGGCGTCAACTAGGCTTTCCTAACGCAGTATAAAATAGAGATACTAATTCTGTAATAAAAAAGCTGTAAATCAAGTTACCCCGAATTACAGCTTTATTTTTACGTCTATCTTCATTGAATCTCTTTACAGTATAAAAGAGCTATTCAAATTTCTTATCACGTGAGAGTAAATCAGCAGCGGCTAATTTAGCATTTTTCCCGCAATAAAGTACTTGATATACTTGCTCAACAATAGGCATTTCTACTCCATGTCGTTGTGCTAGCATATACACTTCTTTAGTGTTTCTATAGCCTTCAACAACTTGACCAATATCATTCATCGCTTGTTCAGCCTCACTGCCTTGACCTAACGCTAAACCAAATCGTCGGTTACGCGATTGATTATCAGTGCAAGTAAGCACTAAATCACCTAAACCGGCCATCCCCATAAAAGTAGCAGGCTCGGCATTTAATGCTAAACCTAAACGGGTCATCTCAGCTAATCCACGGGTAATTAACGCGGTACGTGCATTAGCACCAAAACCTATACCATCAGCTATGCCTGCGGCAATAGCGATAACATTTTTAACCGCACCTCCAAGTTGTACGCCAATAAAATCTTTATTAGAGTAAACTCGAAAACGTTTTTCACAATGTAATAAATCAGATAATTCAGCGACAAAATCATCATCCTCAGAAGACAATGAAATAGCGGTAGGTAAACCTGAAGCCATTTCTTTAGCAAAAGTAGGTCCTGATAAAACAGCTAAAGATACACTATGACCAAGAACTGTCCTTGCTACATTTTGTAATAGATCACCCGTTTGCGGATCTAAACCTTTGGTAGCCCAAGCAATTTTAGTTTTACCCGTTAACATTGGCTTAATTTTTTTAAGCATATCGGCAAACGCATGACTTGGTACAACAACTAATATATTATCGCTGGCTTGCACCGCCTTTGTTAAATCACTTTCTAGAACTAAATTTGCAGGAAAAGGACACTCAGCAAGATATTTATTGTTTTCTTTATCCTGCTTCATCGCTGCGACATGATTAGCATCACGTCCCCACAATAAAGTTTCATGACCATTTCTGGCTAAACAAATTGCCAAAGCTGTGCCATAAGACCCAGCTCCAAGCACTGTGATTTTCGCGGCTAAAGACATATATAACCCTATTTATAAGCTAATGTTATTTTCGGTATTATTGCTAGTGCGTTTCGGTACTTTGTGCGATATTTTCTTGTGTGGCACGTTGTTGTACGTAAGAAGCGTATAAGCCTTCAAAGTTAACAGGCGTTAAATTAAATTGTGGAAAAGAACCACGATTTACCAAGCTTGCTACAGTTTCACGGGCATACGGGAACAATGTTGTAGGACAAAAAGCACCAATAGTATGAGCTAATTGCGCTTCAGGTAAGTTACCAATAGTAAAGATACCCGCTTGTTGTACTTCAGCTAAAAAAGCTGTTTTATCTTCTACCGTAGCTGTAACCGTTACTGATAAAATAACTTCATAAGTATTATCAGCTAGCTTAGTTGAGCGCGTATCAAGATCTAATTTGATTTCTGGTTTCCAATCTAATTGAAATACAGCCGGAGAATTAGGCGTTTCAAAAGAAACATCTTTAGTATAAATGCGTTGAATTGCGAACTCTGGAGATTGTTGTGCTGCTTCACTGTTCTCTACTTCATTTTCTTCAGCCATGAGAGGCTCCTTTATTATAATTTTTTTAATTAAATTTAGTATTATTTAGCGTCTAAAAGCGCATCTAATTGGTTATTTCGTTCTAAGGCGACTAACTCATCGCAACCGCCGACAAGAACGTCATTAATAAATATTTGTGGCACGGTATAACCACCATTACTGCGTTTGATCATAGTGCTACGCATTGCCATATCACCATCAATCTTAATTTCATTATAATCAGCCGACTTATTTTTTAATAAGGCAAGGGCATGCGTACAATAAGGGCAGTATGCTTTGGTATATATTTCAACTTTTGCCATTTTTTACTCTTTATTTACTATTTTAAAGGATTGTGAAAGTACTATTTCGCGACAGGTAAACTTGCGCTAGTCCAGCTACTCATGCCTCCTTTAAGTACGCTAACACGGGTAAAACCACCTTTGAACAAATCATTAGCAATTTTTACAGCGCTCATACCTGCAGCACATACTACAATGATGGGCTTGTCTTTGTGTTTTTCAAGACTAGTCAAACCATTTTTACTGATTTTTTCACTTGGTAAGTTGATTGCATCAAGAATATGGCCTGCTTTAAACTCTTTTTCCTTACGGATATCAAGCGCAACGCCTTCTTCTCTGTTCATCAACAAAGTTAAATCTTGCGTACTAATTTGTTTAATTGGTGACATTTTCATTCTAATTGTTGTTACCAGTATCATTACCACTAAGGCAACCCAAACAGCACTCAACATGCCATTACTGCTTGCGAAAGTAATTAATTGTTCCATAAATAAAAGACCTTTTTTATCAAAATTCGAATCAATACATTATACGCAAATCACCTAGAATTGCGAGCGTATGCAATGAAATAGGAAATAACCCTTATTTAATCGCTGCACAAAAACTAAAATGGCCCAAAACTCTGAAATATACAAATTGAGTAACCCTACATGGAATATTTCTATGTTAAATCCTTAGTGAATAACCCAATCTTAGGGTACATACCCTTTACCATTCAAGATGCAGGTTTTAGAGTGCTTGAGTGATTCCAATACAAGGCGCAGTTATGTAGTAATGATTATTCAGGAGAATATGCTCCTGCATTCTCTAATAGGCTATCCATGTAGCGTCACTGCAAGTCACTGAAACGAAATAGTAGGATTGCTCAAGCGCTTCTTCGATAGGTTTAAAAATAGTTTATGCCGCGTTATTAAATTGGACAATGGAAGAACCATTCTCTAAATTTAATACCTTACCTAAATTCTTTTTAACTCCCACTGAAATTCTGCACTTTGGTTGGTAAAGGGTATATAGTACTTGCCCATAAGAATACCAATTTTATTAAATTTAACGGGAAAAAAAATGGCGAATAAGAAATCAACGGTGCTGATGATTCTTGATGGTTGGGGATATAGAGAAGAATTGAGTTCAAACGCGATTCTTCAAGCGAACACACCAGTATTGGATGATTTAAAAGCTAACTACCCAAATATGCTTATCGATACTTCAGGCATGGCAGTTGGCCTACCAGAAGGACAAATGGGTAACTCTGAAGTTGGTCATGTGAACTTAGGCGCAGGTCGTGTTGTTTATCAAGACTTTACTCGTATTACTAAAGCGATTAGTGATGGTGAATTTATTGAAAATCCTACGTTGTGCCAAGCAGTAGATAACGCTACATCGAACGATAATGCAGTACATATTTTTGGTTTACTTTCTCCCGGGGGTGTCCATAGCCATGAAGAACATATCTTCGCCATGATGGAACTAGCTAAAAACCGTGGCGCCCAAAAAGTTTACTTACATGCATTTTTAGACGGCAGAGATACACCACCACGCAGTGCCCAATCGTCTCTAGAAAAAGCACAGCACAAATTTTCGGAGCTATTTACTGAAAGCGAGACTGGCGAAGGGCAAATCGCCTCTGTTATTGGTCGTTATTATGCCATGGATAGAGATCAGCGTTGGGATCGTGTTGAAGCTGCTTATAACTTGATGGTTAACGGCGAAGGTTTACATCAATATAACAACGCCTTAGAAGCTCTCTCAGCGGCCTACGAACGAGATGAAAATGATGAATTTGTTGGTGCTAGTGCTATAACAAAACCATCAGGTGAAAGTATTAAGATAAATGATGGTGATGCATTAATCTTTATGAATTTTAGAGCTGACCGTGCACGTCAGTTTAGTCGTTGTTTTACTGAAGAGAACTTTGATGGCTTTAGACGAAAGAATATTCCAGCAATAAGTGAATTTGTTATGTTGACACAATATTCTGCAAATATTGATGCACCATCAGCTTTTGCTCCTACACCGCTTAATAACGTTATGGGTGAATGGTTAGCTAAAAACAATAAAACTCAATTACGTATTTCTGAGACAGAAAAATACGCCCATGTCACTTTTTTCTTTAGTGGTGGCCAAGAAGATGAATTCACTGGCGAAGATCGGATTTTAGTACCTTCACCTGATGTAGCAACTTACGATTTACAGCCTGAAATGAACTCAACGCTACTTACCGATAAACTCATTGGAGCCATTGAAAGTGGTAAATATGACTTTATTGTTTGCAATTACCCTAATGGCGACATGGTTGGCCATACTGGCAGCTTTGATGCGGCAGTAAAAGCTTGTGAAGCAGTTGATACTTGTGTTGGTCGTGTTGTTAAAGCATTAAAAGATAACGAGGGTGAATGTTTCATCACTGCGGATCATGGCAACGCCGAACAAATGCAAGATCCAGTATCAGGCCAAGCACATACCGCTCATACCTGTGAACCGGTACCACTTATTTATGTTGGCCGAAATGCCACACCAGCAGCTACAGGCACCTTGAGTGATATTTCGCCAAGCCTATTAAATTTAATGGGTATAGAACAACCTGAAGAAATGACTGGCTCAGTACTAATGCAGTTAACTAAGTAATATTAAATCAATAAGCTAAGTGATATATTGGTTTTTTGATTTATTACCATAATCGATTATGACATTGTTTATCCACACGTATTTATCAAGTAAGCGCCTATCGCCTATAACAACAAGCTTAGTATTACTAAACTTGTTGTTTGTTTTCCCATTGCAAGCAGAAGAAAGTAGTCGTAATGAAAATGCGCAGCAACAAAGCCGTGAAAAACTCACTGATATTCAAAAAGCTATCGCCAAACAACAATCTAATATTTTTGATGCTAATAAACAACGCAGTAGCTTAGAGCAACAACTAAAAACTGATGACTTAGCTATTTCAAAAGTAGCCAAAGCGATTAACAAAATAGAAGTCGAACTTAGTACGACTCAAGATAAAATATCTGTCTTAGCAATAGAGAAAAAGCAATTAACCATTGCTAAAAAAAGACAAGAGTCTTTACTCGCACAGCAGCTTAGATCTGCCTACACCACTGGGCAGTATGACTACCTAAAACTATTACTAAACCAAGATCAAAGTGAAAAAATTCAGCGTACTATCAGCTATTATCAATATTTAAACCAAGCAAGAACTAAAGAAATAGATAACTTTCAGACTACCATCGCCCAACTGCTAGAAGTCAGTACTGAGCATCAAACACAGATTGAGTATTTACAACAACTTAAGGACGAGCAATTAAAGCAAGATACTCAATTTAGAACCAGTAAAGCGCAACGAAATAAAACCTTAGAAAAATTAGGTCGTAAATTACTTTCCAGCCAACAACAATTGAATAAACTAAAAGCAGAAGAAAATAACTTAAACCAAGCCTTAAAGAAATTAAGCGCTATTATTCAAGCTGAAATAAATTTGACGGGTTTAAGTAAATTAAAAAACAAGTTATCTTGGCCCGTTAAAGGCCGCATGTTGCACCGTTTTGGTACCAGAAAGCAAGGTTATTTAAAGTGGAAAGGCGTCTTAATTACAGCGCCTATTAGCTGGCAAGTACAAACCATCCATAATGGTACCGTACTCTTTTCAGATTGGCTTAAAGGCTATGGTTTATTAACAGTAATTGATCATGGCAATGGTTATATGAGTCTTTACGCCCATAACCAGACCTTATTGAAATCTGTCGGTGATCGGGTCGAAACAGGGGAGCCAATTGCTTTAATCGGTCAAAGTGGCGGCTTAGAACAGTCTGGCCTATATTTTGAAATCCGCCACCAAGGCAAAGCTCTCAATCCTAAACTTTGGTGTCGGTAACTATTGAACGCTTTATTAAACAATATTATTCAACAAAACAACTTAACAGTACGTAATCTCTTTACTTCATTAATTTAAAACTTTATATTTTTAACTAAACAACTGCAACGCTTAATTATTATAATAATTAAAAGGATACATAATACTCAGTGCTAAATACTCTTTTAAAAATCATCTTAACACATTCCTTTTCAATACTTTTTTTGATGTCATTCAGTGTTCAAATCAACGCGCAAACTAATCGAGTTGCTATCATCATTGATGATATGGGCTACCGTTACACCGACAAACATGCATTAACCTTACCTGGAGCAATTACTTATGCTTTTCTACCCCATACTACCTATGGTAGAAAACTTGCAGTTCAAGCAAATAATGCTCATCACGATGTTTTAATTCATATACCTATGGAGTCTGAAAACAGAAAAAAATTAGGTCCTGGTGCGCTAACAAGTAGTATGGATGAACAAGAATTTAATCAAAGCTTAACAGATTCTTTTGCTGAAATTCCATTTGCCATTGGTATTAATAACCATATGGGTAGCTACCTCACACAACTTTACCAACCTATGGCTTGGACTATGGCGTTTTTAAAACAGAATAATTTAATTTTTTTAGATAGTAAAACCAGTCCTCATTCAAAAGCAGAACAGGCTGCTAATGATTTTGGCGTGCCAGTAAAATCAAGACATATTTTTCTAGATAATGTATTAACTGATGAGTATATCAGCCAACAATTTAAGCAACTTATTAATTTCGCTCAAAAACATCAAACAGCTATAGCTATCGCTCACCCACACCCTGAAACAGTAGCAACACTAAACAAGTTGATCCCAACATTAAGATTGCATGGGATCGAATTAGTGCCATTATCCAGTTTATATCTCGTTAAAAATATCAGTAAAGTCATCGCTATTAGTGAGTGATTATTATACTTTTAAAACAACGAGTGGATTATAATTTAATATTATTCTCTTGAAGTACTTGATGTAAATATTTCACAGGAATAGTATAGGTAATACCACTAGGATTACTGATAACCGTCTCTTTAGTTGCTTGCACAAATACTTTATTGATTATACCCATTACCTCACTGGTTTTCATATCATACATAGCGCTACCACTATTACCTGGGTAAGTGGTTGCATCAAGCTGATAAATCAAATATGGGTTTTGCATACGTTTAAGCATTTTCGAGTTTATTTGCGTCGCAGAAACCGCAGGAATAACCTTTGGTGTAATACTGGCTATAATACCTCTATAATACCTCTATAAATTAACGGGTATAAGCCTAAAATTCCACCCATGGGAAATCCTGTAAAAGCAACGCTACTGCCATCTGCATAAAGTTCACTACTTACTAGGGTAATTGCAGGTAAGGCTGCTCTAAATATCTTTAAAATGGCGAGGTCATATAAACTTGACGTAGCAACAATTTATGCTTCTCTTACTTTAGCGTCTCTGCCTGTACCGATGAAAACTACTATTTTTTGTAATAAATTTTTATTTAATAAGATTGGTAATACATGATCATTGGTAATAATGTAACGGCCATCGCCAATAACACCCCCTGTGCCACGTAATATATTTTGTCGGCGACTGGTAGGCGTATGTATACCTATACCAACCATAGAAGGTTTAATTTTAGCAACAACATCAACAAACTCAGCTCGGGCATATGACATAAATAAAGAAACAATAATGAGTAATAAAGCTATATGTCTAAACATGATTTTTCCTAAGTAAATTAAGCGAACTTTCTTATTAAAAACAAATACGACCTGAAACTATGTCGATAAAAAATACTTTAAAATGATGTTTGGTAAACAATATTTTTTCACTATATCGCTAACTTTGTTCATAATTAAGACTTGAGTGTGTGATTGCGGTTTACACCATCATCTAGCCAATTTGTGGGATTTTACTCAAGTGACCAGAGAAAGTTATCTGGTCTTAATTGGTGACAGGCTTGATGAGTATTACCCCAAACAGTGAGTTTGATCATCAAGCAATTTTTTCGTTAATCAAACATGTTCCTTCTGGAATGTTCACTAGTTACATACGTTTAGTCACCTCAAGTGGTCCTACTTAATTTAGCTAACCAATGTGCGACAGATGAAACTCTCTCATTTTCCCTTGACCCAATTAGCACAGGACAAAACTGGGGTTATGGCACTAGCCAGCCCAAAGGCTTAAGCAAAAATATTATTCTTGTCGATCTAGCTAAACTGGCCAACATAAAACACTTCGACAGTGAACTTAGCTTGGTAACGATTGAACCTGGAATCACTCAGCAACAACTGAGTGATTATTTACTGCTAAATAATCATGACTATATGGTGGCTGTTACAGGAGCTGGACCTGATTACTCCATATTAGCCAAGGCGTTAGAGCGCAGTTACGGTATAACAGCTTATACCGACCATTTCAGTGCAGTAACCAGTATTAAGTATTGAGTATTGAGTATTCAGGGTTATTGGGCCAATGGTAGACCTTATCAGTCTGCAATCAATGAATAGATGCCAGTAAGGATAAGTTTGTTGATAAAACCTTTAAATGGGGCCTTGGCCCTTATTTAGAAGGACTATTTACTCAGTCTAACCTTGGCATAGTGAGCCAGATAACTATTCGTTTAGCCAAAAAAAAAGCTGATTTCACTTCTTTTTTTATCCAGCTGCAAGATGATGTCTTACTTGAAAAAGCGTTTCATTAATAAAACAAGTATTACAAGACTATGAAGGTATTGTAGGATCTATTAACTTAATGGAGCAACGGCGTTTATTATTCAATGTTTGCCAAACATCCAAAAGGTAATGAAGCCCACCAAGTAATGGATAATCACGAGATTAAAAGTTAACTAAAGAATCACAGGCTCCTAATTGGACTATTGTTGGCACTATCTGTGGCAGCTTAGGCGTTGTCGGTGTCGTACAAAAAGAGATTGATATTATTTTTAAACAATTAGCCTATAAGCGACTATATTCAAATAGTCTTACTATTATTTTAACTAATAAAATCATTAATCAGCTACCTGATTAGCGCACTAGTAAAATCCCGACTCTAGCCAAAGTATCAGAACAACTTGATTCGTTTAATAAGGCTAGGGAGATTATGCTCGCTAAGCCTAACAAGGTTACCTTAAAACTGGCTTATTGGCGCCATAAAGACCCACAAAAATTTGATAAAGATAGGCTATCTCTAGGAAAGGATGGGGCGGTTTACTCTGGTATACTCCTTTGATAACAATGAAAGCAAATAAAATACCAGAGTTTGTCGAATTTATTAGAGAAACCTACCCAAAGTTTAATATTGAGCCTTTTATCACTTCACTAATCTTAAACACGACTATGTTGATAGCACAATTCCGATAGTCTTTGACCTAAGTAATCCTCATGCCGTAACTAATGCTCATAATTACTTAAAAGAACAGCTAGAAGAAGGACTAAAAAAAGGCTTTGTACCCTATCGTCTAAATATCGATCAACAACAGTAGTTACTTAATAAAGACAGTGATTTCTGACAAACAGTCAATCAACTCAAAACCAACTTAGATCCCCATAATATTCTAAGTCAAAGACCATACAATCCTAACTAGGCTTAATAATTAATCTATTAAAAAAGCCCGATAAACGTCTATTTATCGGGCTTGGTATAATTAATTTTCACTGCCTGCTAAGGCTAAACGCTAAGACTGACCGCTAGTAAAGTATTGCAGCCTTAGGGTTTAAAATTGATAGTAAACCTAGACGCTCTAGGTCACAATAATCAACAGCATTATCTATCATCGATTTATCAATACAAAGCAAAGCTAACTCTTCTTTAGTTAATAAATCACTATAATCTATGTCTTGGCCTTTAAAGACCTGATTCCTACTCATTATCCGTTTAGCTACATATAACAACTGCGTTTCTGCGTTGTATTGACTTAAGTCTTCGACATCCTGATCACGAATAGCTGCAAAAATACTATAAGGCAGTTGCCATTGCTTTAATAATTCAGCAGAACATTGTCCAAAAGTAAATCCTAAAATGTCATGCTGCTTCAACCAAGGTAATAAATTAATATCCTGACTTTCACAAATTTTCTGTTTTTCAGTAGCAACTTGATAGACAACTAGCTCACCTAAATTATGTAATAATCCTAAAATAAATAGACGTTCAGCATGAATAATACCTAGGCTAGTACCTAGAAACTTCATCAACAACGCACAATCAATACTTTTAATCCAAAAATCATCAAGATAATCTTGGTTTGCATCAATTTGTTTAAATGCTTCGGTAGTAAAATAGGCAATGACAAGATTATAAACTTCAGTAATACCTAATACTAAAACAGCCTTCGAAATAGTATCTATTTTACCCGGATAATTAAAAAAGGGGCTATTCGCTAATTTTAATACCGTTCCAGAAAGAGCAGGATCGATCAGGATTACTGCTGAAATATCATCAATAGTCGATGCTTCATCATCAATTAATTCTCTAATTCTAATAAAAGAATCTGATAAGACAAAAACTTCACTGGCCTGCTCTACATAATCATCTACCGTCATTCTTTTACCTTAAATACAACGCTCTATAATTTGACATATAAGTTACTAAGTAAATATATCCGCTCTTTGACGAAACATAAAGATTTATTCTCAAGTTCAAATGACTAATAGTCAATACTTATCTGATATGAGCTAAACTTTCTCATATTTATAACACCTTTATCAAAAATTAAATACTGACCTTTAATACCTAATAACACTCCTGTAACCGTATCAGTTTTATCAAAATTAAAAGAGCTTATTTTAGTTAAGTACTGACTTACTGGGTATTTAATTTCTTGCACACTTGCATTTAGTTCTTGCACAGCATCACTACCAAATTTAAGTCTAAGTTGCGATAAGCGTAAACTGATCTCAGGGATTAACTCTTCTGCTTTAGCCTTTAAATCTAGTGACTCTGGTTCACCTTTTAACATGGCACGCCAATTTGTTTTATCACTAATAAATTCTGCTAAGGCAGTTTCTACTAACCCTGATTGCAAGCGAGTGCTCACTTTAAATATAGGTAATGCTTGACAGGCACCTTGGTCAATCCAGCGAGTAGGTAATTGAGTGTGTCGCGTTATACCAACTTTCAAACCTGAACTATTAGCTAAATAAACATAATGATCAACCATACAGTTGCTTTCACCCCATTTGGAATCTCGGCATGTACCTAAGTGAAAATGACAGGTTTCTGGCTTCATAATGCACATGTCACATTGGGGTAGTTTAGCCATGCAAGGATAGCAATATCCTTGCGAATAACTTTTTTTAGTGCGCTTGCCACAGTGCTTACAGGCAATAGTACCAGAGAAATATAAACTTATTTCTTTACCTATTAATGGGTTTAATTCAATACTCTGTTTAGTGCCGTCACCATTAAGACTAACCAAGGGAAGTTGATACTGAACTAAATTATTACTATCAAGTTGTGCGGTAAGTTTCTCTACTGCACCAATGTCACTGATTGGCATGGTTGCTCTCTATTTTATATCGTTTAGTTATTTATGTTTTGTTTGTTCGTTTGTTTGAGTTGCTATTGAATAAAAAATCAACAGCTAATTTCACCTACGTGAGGGGAAATGAATATTGACTACAGCTGTACTTTTTTTCGTGTTTTTTTAACCTCTTTTCTATTCGACTTCCCTGCTAAGCGCCTTTGCACTGACCCTCTAGTTGGCTTGGTTGGTCGCCTGGATTTTTGAACAATCATAGCAGATATGATTAATTCTTTAAGTCGTTTGAGTGCATCGTCTTTGTTCATTGACTGAGTTCTAAATGATTGGGCTTTAATAATAATAATACCATCACTTGATATTCGACTATCAGACAACTTTAATAACCGTTCTTTGTAAAGAGAAGGTAATGTTGAACGCTTGATATCAAAACGTAAATGTATAGCTGTTTCAACTTTATTGACTCGTTGACCTCCATTTCCGGTGGCCCTTATTCCAGTAAGTTCTACTTCCCAATCAGCTAAACTGACATTGTTTGATATCTCGAGCACTTTTATTTACCATTAGTTCATCTTTAGTCTATTTAAAAACGCGCAATATGACAAAACGTAGTGAAACAGGCGCTTGGTGGGTTTATTTATTACGCTGTAACGATAATAGCTTATACGCTGGTGTCACCACAGATATTCATCGTCGTCTAGATGAACATAATAACAGTAAACTTGGCGCAAAATATACACGAGCAAGGCGACCCGTTAGCTTGGCTTACCTCGAAGCAGCCAGCAACAAAAGCACTGCTTGTCAAAAAGAGTATCAAATCAGGCACCTTACTAAATTCAAGAAAGAGCAACTGGTCAGTGAGTATAACAAAACCTGACTGGTCTGCTTAGTTATATATCTGTACTTTTTTTCGATTTAGCGTCAAAGTACTGTTAGACTGCTGTGATCGAATATGTTTTCCTAAAAAATAAAGTTGTATCTGATGTCTATAAAAGAAATGTTTATTGAGAGCTATTGCCCACTTAACGCTGATAAAATCAGTTTTACTCGCCAACAAGGTAGTGACTTTGCCAAAAAAGTGGCTGATGATTTTAATCCATTGCACAATATTGATGCTAAACGCTTTTGTGTGCCTGGCGATTTACTTTTTTCAATCATTATCGCTAAGTCAGGGCTTCATAAAAAAATGACCTTCGATTTTTCAGGCATGGTTAGTGATAATGTTAACCTCACTTTTCCACAGAAAATTGATAACAGCTTTGATATTAAAGATGATAAAGATAAAACGTGTCTAAGCGTCAGCGTTAGCGGTGAACCCAGCTACAACCCAGTACTTATTAATGCACTAACAAAAGCTTATGTAGACTTTTCTGGACATACTTTCCCCGATATATTGGTCAAGTTAATGTCGGAAAATAGTGTCATGATCAATCCTGCACGTCCAATGGTTATGTACCAATCAATGTCTATCGATTTACATACCTTAGATGCTGAGTCAGTCACGCTAAAGCTGGCAAAAACTAGTTTAAGTATTGACGGCAAGCGTGGTGATGCTTGGCTTGAGTTTGACTTATTATCAAATGGCGAAGTGATTGGTCATGGTAGGAAACATATGTTACTAAGTGGTCTTCGTTCGTACGAGCAAGAGTCAATAGACGCTATGGTTAACCAGTACCGAGAAAGTAAAACAAGTTACTCGTCTTAAATTTAACATTCAGTTGAGTGAGCTGACTGTATCAGTTTTACTTAATCGCGATAGTTTTTTTCAAATTCGCTTTGTTGTTGTAATTTGTGTTCACTGCAATAAGCGAATATAGACATACTTTTGGGACGCTGGCATTTAACCGGTTTATCATAAAAATCTAACCAAGATTGCTTCTTATGCCCTTGATATTTTGATCTAATGACAATAGCACTACTTTGATTAAACGTTGTCACCTTATGTTTTGGGTAGGCTGCAGTCTTCTTCATTGTGGTGTAATAAGTATTATTTTTCACTGTCTTGTTATTTTTATATTTTTTAGCTTGCTTTTTTTTTACTCCATATTTAGCTTTAAATTTTGCTTGAGAACTATTCTCACACTGCCACCATTTATCTCTCGCTTTATCTTCTTTAGCCCTTAAACTTTCGCCTCGCTTTAAAGAATAACCTTTACGTTGCATAGTTTGAGTCTTATGCAGTTTCTCTAGAAAAACTTTGCATCGTTTTTTAGCAAGTGACGTCGGACTATAACAAATAGCAAATAGTACAACAGCGAAACAAAAGATAACGATATTAGTTGATTTCTTCATCATAGCATTCCTTGCTAAATTTCATTAACTTTACCAAATACAGCTCAGTCATTGACTTTAATCAATAAGGTTTCCATTTTTTAAATATAGACTAAACTTTACTTTTTACTAGCATAACATTACATGGAAGTTAATGATGAAGAGTTATTACTTATTGGTTTTATTTCTTTTAGCCTTTATCGTACATCGGCCTTTGATTGCAAAGCAGTCTACACGAGCTCCCAAACCTGATATCCAGCATGGCGTAACATATAAGAAAATCGCTAACATTAATCAATACTATGTTTCTGAAAAGCTTGATGGTGTCCGTGGCTATTGGGATGGTAAACAATTAATTACACGCCAAGGAAATTTAATCAATAGTCCAAGTTGGTTTACTCAAGGATGGCCTA
>JBKEHN010000057.1:0-17562 GCA_046710905.1 Colwellia sp. | reverse complement strand
CATCTTGAATGCCCCAATTGTCATTTAATACTTTCGCAATAGGCGCTAAACAGTTAGTAGTACATGATGCATTTGAAACGATATCTTGGCCTTTATATTCAGTTAAATTAACACCACAAACAAACATCGGTGTATCATCTTTTGAAGGTGCACTTAAGACAACTTGTTTAGCACCGGCAGTAATATGTCTACGGGCAGTTTCATCTGTGAGGAACAAACCGGTAGACTCAACAACAACGTCTACGTCGATATCATTCCATTTTAGATCTTCAGGATTACGCTCTGCAGTAACACGCACAGTATTACCATTTACTACTAATTGACCATCTACAACATCAACTGTACCCTTAAATCGACCATGTGTTGAATCATACTTCAACATATAAGCCATGTATTCAATGTCCATTAAATCGTTGATACCAACAACTTCAATATCATCACGTGCAGCAGCAGCTCTAAATACAAAACGGCCAATACGGCCAAAACCATTTATACCAATTCTAATTTTCATGGTGAACCTCTTAAACTCATTATGTAGTAAAATTACACCATTTTGAGATTAATACAAGCTAAAGATGCCTTTTATGACTAAAGATTTCATTATTTATGTTTTATTTTGACTTAATTACTAAAGTTTCTACTTCTAGTATAATTTTTTTTACATTTTGTATAATACTTTCCAGATAGCATGGTAGAATGCGCGAAATTATCAATAATAGTCGACTGACTGAGACTATTGATCTTATCTGACATAGGATAAATATTTATGACACAAAATAAAATATTGTGTGACATTGGCTTTATTGGCCTAGGTGTTATGGGTAAAAATTTGGTGCTCAACTTAGCTGATAATGGCTATACTATTGCAGCTTTTGATTTAAGTGATGAAAAAGTTCAAGCAGTTATTGCACAAGATGAGGTAGAAAACACTACCGATACTCCACGTGTTTATGGCTGTTCATCTTGTTCTGAATTATTGTCGCAACTTAAAGCACCACACCTCATCGTATTAAGTGTCCCTGCGGGTGCTCCTGTTGACCAAATTTGCGAAAATCTTATTGATGCAGGTATTTTGCCAGATGATATTATAATTGATACAGGTAACAGCCTGTGGATTGATACAGTCGCTAGAGAAAAGAAATATCGAAGTAACTTTTTATTGTTTTCCTCTGCTGTTTCCGGAGGAGAAGTTGGTGCCCGTTTTGGTCCTTCATTAATGCCAAGTGGCTCTCCTTATGCTTGGGACAGAGTTAAACCTATTTGGGAAGCTATTGCTGCTAAAGTCGATACAACTACGGGTAAACCAATAGAGCGCACACAGCCAGGACAAGTTATCACTGATGGTGAACCTTGCGCTACTTATATTGGTCCAGCTGGAGCCGGTCATTATGTAAAAATGGTGCATAACGGTATTGAGTATGCGGATATGCAAATTATCTGTGAAGCCTATCATGTTTTAAAATCAGGTTTGAACTTAAACTGTGATCAAATAGCAGACATTTTTGCAGAATGGAATAATGGTCCGTTAGATAGTTATTTAATGGAGATCTCAGTTGAAGTATTACGTCATAAATCATCTGATACCAATACACCACTTGTTGATTTGATTTTAGATAAAGCAGGGCAAAAAGGTACCGGACTTTGGACTGCAATGAGCAGTTTAGAGCTGGGTTGTCCAGCACCAACCATCGCACAAGCGGTTTATGCTCGCTCTATTTCTTCATTTAAAGAGCTAAGAACTCAGGCTTCATCATTATTTGGTAGCCCGCAGCAGGTAATTGTGTCGGCAGAAGAGAAGCAGCAAGTTGTTGAGCAATTACATGATGCCATGTATTGCGCTAAAATTTGTGCTTACGCGCAAGGTTTTCAGTTAATGAAACTTGCGGCTAAAGAACATGGTTGGACCTTAGATTTTGCCAGTATTGCTAAAATTTGGCGCGCAGGCTGTATCATTCGAGCTGCTTTCTTACAGTCAATAGCCCAGGCTTATGAACGTAATGAAGATTTAGATAACTTATTACTTGATGATTTCTTTGTCAAAGAACTGAATAGTCGTCAACAAAACTGGCGTAAAGCTATTTGTTACGCAACAATGCAAGGTGTACCAATAGGCGCGTTGTCTTCTTCACTTGCTTATTATGATTCAATACGCAGTGAAACATTGCCTGCTAATTTATTGCAAGGTCAAAGAGATTATTTTGGCGCCCATACTTTCGAGCGCATTGATAAAGCTTCAGGTAAAAAATACCATGTAGAATGGTCAACTAATGAGAGAAAAACTATTATTGTTGATGGCTAATGGTTAATGGCTAAAGCCATGCAAGATAAAGCTCATTATAAAGACAAGTTAACCGATGTAGCTTATAAAGTATGTCGTTTAGTGGCTACTGAATAGTCTATTAGTGGCATTTATAATGATCATTAGTAGTAGAGATTATATCATTGTATCTATTATGAACAACTTTTTCAGTAGTGAGCGAAAATTCAATACTGACTGTAGTTAGCTAAATTATTTTGTCTCGATTGAACTCAAGTTGTCAACAAATCAGACGATTTATAACTAATGTAGCGCACAGAAGCACAATATGATAGCTGTTACTCTCACCTTGGTCATTTTGTTGATGACGAACTAAAACCCGCATATAAAGACTTTTCTGTTGATTCACTTAGTTTAAAATTCCAGCCAGAATAAACTCACCTTATATTAGTAAAGTATTACGACTAATAATTATTCATTTCCTAGCATGCGCTTTTTCAAGCTAGAAACTAGGACTAGTAAATTTGCCTGCTTTAATTTTAGCTAGTGTACTGCTAGCGACTTTATCTAAAAAGTCCGCATCTAATGCGTTCTTTTGCTGATAACTATTAAGGCTAGTCTCGATCATCTCATTGGGTTCATCTTGTGATAGCTGATAAGTGCGTAACCAGATATAAGCCTGCTTATATTGTTTTATCTTAGTAAAGATTGTTACTAGTGATTGTAATATTTCAGGAGAGAGTTCAGTACCTGGTTGATGAAGTTCTAACGAGCGATATAACAACCCCAAGGTCTTATTACTGTCTCGTTTTATGTAATATGTTGCTAAATGATATTGTGCGGTTGAGTTTTCGAGAATGGGATCACCTTCTAACTGGAGAAACTCCTTTAAAGCTGAGTCGCTGGACTCTCTTGACCAGTGATAATAAAGTAGGTCGGGGTGCTTAGAGTTAGCACTTTGCGCTGTTAGCTTTGACAACTGGGCTGTAGCTTTTAACAAATTATCTTTTCTAAGGGTTGTTTTTTCTTTAAATTTTTTATGTTGTATCTGAGAAGCCAGTGACATACATTTTATGTAACCTTCATAAGCAATAAGTAATTTATATTTATCAACATCAACATCAACATCAACATCAAGATTGTTGTTTTTTACTTTGATTCGATTTAGTACAACGTCTATCCGTTCAGTTTTGCACCAACTATCCTTGCTAAATTCATTACATATCTCAGCATGTTCATTACAAAGTTTCTTTAAGTTAACTTTGGAATCGCAACCATTGAGAAGAAACAGTAATAATACGGCAGTTAGCTTAATTGTACGAAATAGTTTTTGCTGTTTTATTTGTCTAAAAATAATCATAAAAATACCAAAAATTTTTTGTCACCTATAGAGAAATGTTTCATAGTCAATTACAATACGGGTGTAAATGCACTCTCAACTAGCTATTATCGTATTGACTACTCTATGATTGTAGCCTACTGTTTAATTGACTGAAATAAAAGGTTTAAGTAATGACTTCTCATCTTGAGGAAACGTATCAAGCAAGCTGGCAAGAACGCCAAACGTTCGCTGAAAATATGCAACCAATTATTGGACAGCTTTTTCGCAACAAAGGCATTGAAATTTTAGTGTACGGTCGTCCACTATTAAATGCATCTTCTATTGATATTATTAAAGCACATAAATCAGTTGCTCTCCATGAAGAAAGTAAATTGCGTTTACGTGAAAGTTTCCCTTTTGTCGAAGCAATCAACAAAATGGATTTAGCACCTGCACGTATTGATGTAGGTAAGTTAGCTTATAGCTATTTATACCTTGGTCAAGCCAATGATCTCTCTATTGAACAATATTTAGATAAAGAATTATCAGCAGAAAGTCGTGAAAATTCAGATCAAAAAAGTCAAGACGTTGTTCTTTATGGTTTTGGTCGAATAGGTCGGCTTTTAGCGCGTTTATTAATAGAACGCGCAGGTCCAAATGCTAAACTAAATCTTCGTGCTATCGTTTTACGCCCAAGTAAAGGTGGTGATGATTTAGAGAAACGCGCAAGTTTATTACGTCGTGACTCAGTACATGGTGCTTTTAATGGCAGTATTACTATTGATAAAGAAAATAACGTAATTAAAGCTAATGGTGCTTTTATTAAAGTTATTTATGCAAAATCACCAGCAGAAGTTGATTACACTGAGCATGGTATCAGCAACGCATTAGTTGTGGATAATACCGGTATCTGGACTGATGAAGACGGTTTAGGTCAACATTTACAAGCAAAAGGTGTCGCTAAAGTATTACTTACTGCACCTGCTAAAGGTGATATCAAAAACATCGTCTATGGTGTTAATCATGAAATGATTTTAGCGTCAGATAAAATCATATCTGCCGCTAGTTGTACAACTAATGCGATTACACCCGTATTAAAAGCGCTTAATGATGAATATGGTATTCGTAATGGTCATGTTGAAACCATACATTCATATACTAACGATCAAAATTTAATTGATAATTATCATCCTGCACCTCGTCGGGGGCGCAGCGCACCTTTAAATATGGTTATCAGTACTACTGGTGCTGCAAAAGCAGTAGCTAAAGCATTACCAGAGCTTAAAGGTTTACTGACAGGTAACGCGATTCGTGTTCCAACGCCTAATGTTTCAATGGCTATAATGAACTTAAACTTAAAGAAAGCCACTGATAAAATAGCGTTGAATGATTACTTACGTAATATCTCATTAAACTCACCGTTACAAAATCAAATTGATTATACTGCTTCAGACGAAATAGTATCTACTGATTTAGTTGGCTCTCGATATGCAGGTGTTGTTGATTCACAAGCAACTATTGTTGATGGTGATCGCGCCGTATTATATGTTTGGTATGACAACGAGTTTGGTTATAGCTGTCAAGTTGTTCAAGTGATGCTTGAAATGGCTGGTATTACCGTGCCCAGCTTACCACATAGATAAGTTTGATTATTTATTTTACTAAAAGACCATATTATTTAATAATATGGTCTTTTAGTTTTAGTGGCTAGGCGATATAGCGGGTAAGCTTTAGTTAATTGATATTTTTTATCTCTAGGGCTTAAGTTATTAACAGTCTTGCAGATATAATTATATTGGTATTTAACGAAGAGTAGGGTTTATGTCTATCAGCGTAGGTCAAAATGGTTCAGTGGCAGCGAAAGCAAGTTCAGGCGAAGAATTTCTCACCGCAGCAGTAGCTAAAAGCCAACAAGAATTAGAAGGCAAAATGGCTTTACAGCTTATCCAAGCAGCAAATGTTATTAACTTACCTGCACCTTCGGGTAATATTGGCTTTGAAATCAACATAAAGGTTTAATGGTTTTATTTATCAATAACTTGCAGGTTTTTAGTGTTTTAAATACAGCGCGCTGGTTTTGGTAAGCCGGCATACTTTGTCGCTTGTTTTGCTGGCCCTTCAGGAAATAACTTATATAAATAACGGCTGCTGGCCTTTGCTTCACCAAATTCGGCTTTCATTGCTTTAGTCAAAGCACGGATAGCCGGAGAAGTATTATAGGTTAAGTAAAACTGCCTAACAAAATTAATAACTTCCCAATGAGCTTCTGTTAGTTCAAATTTATCATTTCTTGCCATAACTAAAGCTAATTTTTCTTGCCACACAAGATGGTTAAGTAAGTAACCTTGTTTATCTGTAGCAATTATATTGTTCTCATACGATAAAACTATTGCCATGTGATCACTTTATTATGGTTAAAGGTTAATGCAACAACATCAGCCATGTCTATATGCCTAATTTTTGCCATCGTTTCAATAGCTCTTGCTTGTGCGTGGCTTGAAATAATATTAATGTTAATCGTACCATCTACTCGCTTGAGTAAACTATCCATCAATGAGTGTTTTAGGTTATAACAACCATCATCCATCAATACGACAGTATCTTGATGATCCAACACACTTAAACACTGTGTGAAATCATTGGTAGCAAAAGCAGATTGCCTTACTAAATGTAAAGTGCTCATGTTGTTTCCTTGAATAAACAGCTTTAAATATAAAGTATGAGTTACCAATACCCTAAATATGAGTACCTGAAGGTATTAAAACCGAAGTACATGTTGATGGCGATTAAGTGCTTTACTAAATTCAGTACTTGTTAATACTTGCACATCATTAATATGAAATGTCTCATTAAGCTGACGATTAACTAAGGACTGTTGGCAAACATAGATGTCTTCAATATCATAGAATTCAAAAGCAGAAAATGTTTTTAAATAATCTTTAATTGAGACTAGACGACCATCCTGATTAGCCATTAATTGATAAACGCCGTCACCTTGAAAAAATAGTGATACCTTTTGTTCAAAGGAACCAAACATTAAGGCAACATCAAGGGCATCTTTACCGTGATTACTACTAAAAGGCGCTTTACTATTGATAATGGCTAAGCCAAATTCTTTAGGTAAACTAGCGAGTGTTTGTTGCTCTATTGTCGTCATTAAAACTGTACCAAGCGAGAAGCTTTTGTTGTTAACTCAACCAACTCACCTAACCCAGAGACGGTAAAAGCTTTGTTTACTTGTTCGCTATCTATTGAGTCACATGCTATACCGCGCTTTTCAGCAGCAGTAATACAGATATGTAATGGTAACTGATATTGTTGTTGTAATCGTTGCCAGTGCGCTATTGCTTGGTATTCATCACTGGCAATACTAATATCTTTATTCGCATGCATTGCACCATCTTGATAAAAAAAAACACCAATAACATTAATGCCAGCGACTAAGGCCGCCTCAACATACGTTAATGCTGTGATGGTTAAATGGCTATAAGGGGGAGTAGTTACTACTACAGCAAGAGTTTTCACAACACATCCAAATTATAAAGGAAACAAAGATCATAAAGAGTAAAACAGCTCAAAAAAAACCCCGCAAATGCGAGGCTTTTATTATAAAACATTATAACGTTTTTTAACGTAAATATTTAATGTTTACTAATCATCGTTGCCAAGTACACCTAATAAACTTAATAAATGTACGAAGATATTGTAGATGTTTAAGTATAAAGAAACCGTAGCGCGAATGTAGTTACGTTCACCACCATTAATTATACGACTTGTATCATACAAAATTAAACCAGACATAATCATGATAACTGCAGCACTAATAGCTAATGAAAGCGCAGGGATTGCGAAGAAGATATTAGCTAGACTTGCTACCACTACTACAATCAAACCAACCATTAAAAAGCCACCCATAAATGAGAAGTCTTTTTTACTGGTCAACGCATAACCTGAAAGTGCGAAAAATATTAATGCAGTACCGCCAAGCGCTTGCATTATCATCGCTGGCCCGCCGGGCATTGCAGCGTATGCACTAAGCATAGGGCCTAATGATGCCCCCATTAAACCAGTAAAAGCAAAAATCCAATAAACACCACTAGCAGAATCCGCTTTTTTGTTCACGACAAACATTAAACCGAACGCGACTAACATCATAATAAGCGCAGCACCGTGTGGTAGGTTCATTGCCATTGAAATACCAGCGGTAACGGCACTAAATGCCAGTGTCATTGATAACAGCATATAAGTATTTTTTAATACTTTATTAATTTCTATCGCCGAACTTTTAGTCGCCGTTTGAAAACCCATATTAGATTGCATAAAACTTCCTTAAGAATTTAATTCTATTTACTTGTTATAACTAAGATAAGGTTATTTTAGATAAGTTCAAGTTTTATATTATTAATATAACTAAATAACTGACTTATGCTAATTAAGTGCCTTGTGACATATTATGGCATGGTGATTTTAAAAATACTACGCTTTGCTTTGTTTAAAAGTGGCAATTAATTGTTTTATTTTGTAACAAGCAATTAAAAAAGTTTCTTTATTAAACCGATAAAGTGAACATTGAATGGCTATTAGTTAACATTGCAGCCATTCCAAGCCCAAAGATTGGTAACTGTTTATAATAGCTTGTTTTCTTTTACAGCTATTACTATGACCGTTGACCAAACCCGAGGCTTGTAGATAAGCATATACAGTGGTTGAGCCAAGAAACTTAAAGCCTCTTTTTTTCAAGTTTTTACTTAATACATCTGAAATAGTGGAGGTAGCCACATAGTCACCCAGGTTATTTATATTACTGACTTGTACTTTGTTATCCACGTATGCCCAAACATAGTTAATAAAACTACCAAACTCCTCTTGTATTGCCATAAAGCACTTAGCATTATTAACTGTTGCGGCAATTTTACCTTTATGGCGGATAATACTAACGTCGAGTAGCAAGCGCTCTTCATCAGCTAAAGTGTACTGTGCGACTTTAGCTACATCAAAGTTCGCAAAGGCCTTTCTATAACCTTTACGTCTTTTTAATATGGTATACCAACTTAAACCTGCTTGAGCTGACTCAAGGACTAAGTACTCAAACATTTTATTATCTTCGAGAACGGGCACACCCCATTCCTCATCATGATAGTTAACATAGTCCATTTTGGTGGTATCTAACCAAGGGCAACGGCAGGTCATATCTACTGTCATTGTATAATCCTATTCTATTTATTTAGATTGTTTGAAAACAAGGCAAGCTGGCTATTTTTTTAGCAAACAAACCTAAAGTAGGCATAAATACTAAAATAGTACTTTACAACGTACTAGAGAGACTTTAATATCCGCCACGTTATCAAGCAAGCATTGTTTTACAAGCTTATTTGTTAACTTCAGGTGAGATGGCTGAGTGGTCGAAAGCACTGGTCTTGAAAACCAGCAAGGATTTGTAGTCCTTCTAGAGTTCAAATCTCTATCTCACCGCCACATTAAAAGAAATGGCCAGTAAATTTATTAGCGGTTTTTTGTTGTATAAAGTTTAAAGATAGAAAAAAGAGAGATTTTTTTCTATCTAATAGTCACAGGTGAGATGGCTGAGTGGTCGAAAGCACCGGTCTTGAAAACCGGCAAGGGTTTGTAGCCCTTCTAGAGTTCAAATCTCTATCTCACCGCCACATAATAAAAACCCGTTAATCGAAAGGTTAACGGGTTTTTTCTTTCTAGTGTTTGAAAATTTCTTATACAGTTTGTAGCGCTAAACCTTCGTCTAGCTTTCAAATATCTACCTTACAGCTACATTTAGATAACTAATTTATTTTATTTCTTTAAATTATTCTAGTTATGTTTGTGTATTGATTTTTGTTCCCTGATAAGTATAAGTGAAACAGGCTAATTATTATTTTGTATTTTGTCATTGAGTTTATTTGAGCTCATTAGCTTTTCGGTATTTACCTTGATAGTCAAAAAGTCTGTCTTTGATACGCCAGTAGAATTTTTGTTTTCTGGCAATGACAAAGTCAGGACAAGGCAGTAGATTAGCTAACTTTAATGCTTGATCAATATTAGTCACTTCAAACGACTCATTAGAGCCCAGTTGAACACTGATTTTAGCGCTAAGGCGTTTAGAAAATATATCGTTGAATGCTTTAACCTGATCAGGCCTAGCGAAGTCAAAAGATTCATTGAGTTCAGTGCCTTCCTCATCATGGTAAGTGATTTTTAACCTATCAGCTCGCTTATCACTGAGCTTGTCATTGTCCTTGCCATTAACTCTGGTTAAATTAAGACCTGCACAGCGAATAATTTTTGAACCTTTAAGTTTCAGTGCCTTTTTTAACATATCATCGGGGTCAACCAAGACTTCAAGGCAGTGTAAACAGTTACGAGCAGCTATGTCATTTTCACTACCGCAGTGAGGACATTCTTTAAATACAAAACGATAGTCACATTGAATCTGGCTTTCTACTAGGTATGCTTGTTCTTCACTGCCAGTATCGACGAGGCCTTTGCATCGTCGGCCGTAATGTTCTACTAAATAACCGTCATCATCACAAATGCCCCAAAATACATTGGGAAATTCACAACTTGGGCAAACAACTTGAACCGGCTGACTTTTACTATTCGGCTTTTTCTCACCAACTTCGGGATGATAGAGGTCAAAATCATTGCCCGTATAATCAATGACTAAGCAATCTTTTTTGTTATCACTCAAACGCAGACCGCGACCGATGATTTGCTGATAGAGACTCACTGATTGTGTTGGACGTAATATTGCAATCATATCGACATGGGGTGCATCAAAGCCGGTGGTTAATACAGAAACATTAACCAGGTATTTAATTTCTTTACGCTTGAATGCCTTAATTAACTTATCGCGCTCAGTATTGTCGGTAGCGCCGGTAATTAACGCACTCAATTTGGTGGGTAAATAACTAAAGACTTCCTTTGCATGCTCAACGGTAGCGGCAAATACCATAATACCTTGACGTTTATGGCCTAATTCAACGACCTGCTCAATAATACTTTGAGTTACCCGGGGATTTTTGTTTAATAGATGATTCATATCCGTAGGACTATATTCACCAGAGGCGTTTGCTCGCAGGCTACTAAAATCATAGTGCTCTATGGTAGCATCGACTAAATTAGGTTTGGTTAAATACTGGCGTTTAATTAAGTAACGAATGGGTAGTTCATAAATACAGTGCTCAAAAGGTCGCTTTTCTTCACTTCGCATGAAACCACGATAATGTTTTTTATAAATCCAGCCCATACCTAAACGATAAGGGGTTGCGGTTAAACCTAATAATTTTACCTCGGGATTAACTTGCATCAATTTTTCAATGATTTGTTGATACTGATTACTATTGGAGAGCTTGCGTGCACTTTCTTGTGATTGCTCTTTAGGCTCGCCTTTACCTTTACTTTGAGCTTTGTCCTTAGTTATACCTTTAGATAGTTCTTTACACAGTTCATTAGACTTTTCATTAGGCAAGTCAGGGCTAGCTAAGTTAACTCTATGACATTCATCAATAATAATTAAAGAGTAGGGATCACAAAAGTCATCTAGATTTCGGGCTGCCGATTGTATACTAGCGAACGTGACTTGATACTGAGTTTCTTTCAGTTTTAATCCAGCAGAATAAATACCGGCGGTAACACCATAGCTTTCATATTTTTGATGATTTTGCTCGACCAATTCTTTTACATGGGTGAGTACTAGTATTTTTCTTTTTGCCAAGCGAGCAAGCTCGGCAATTACTAGACTTTTACCTGAGCCTGTAGGTAAAACAATCACAGCAGATTCGTTAGTTTTTCGAAAGTGTTTGAGCACCGCAGAAACGGCTTCTTGTTGATAATCTCTAAGTTGAAAAACTACCACGCAGTGCTGCTGCCTTATAGGGAAAGGAAAATAACCATAATAGCAAAATAACGGTCAATTCTAAAATTTAAAGTCAACTTTAAGACTGCATTAGTTTGAGCGGACGTTTTGCTTGTTATAATTTACGTTTTAGGTTTACTTTATAGGTATTACCGAAGTCAGTAGATTTAAAACGCTAACTTCCGCTGTCAACCGAGAAGAAAATCGCTAGGATAGTGTGGTATAGGTATAGAGAATTCCTCTGTATTACAGCAGATTAATGATTATAGTTATTTTGATTGCATGAATATTTTTATGCTAAGCATAAGGCGATCTGTTCATCATTAACCTGATACTTGAAACGTGTTAATAGCAGTCTTAATTTTGGATGGATATAAGTTATACAAAATGGTTTATTAGGTGAATTATATAAATAATTCTGCAATTCATCCTTATTCGCCTTAAATGAATCAAATGGCAGTACCTGTGTAATAATGGGTTGATCAAAATCACGTTGTAAGGCATCCAAAGCCTTGTTAGCTTCTTGGTTTTGATCATCGTCATAGGTATATATTGCCGATCGGTATTTTTTACGCATAGAATGATTAGCTGTCGATGCATGAGTATGTAGATGAATCTCAATCAACGTCTGCAAAGAAACCTTAGATTGATCAAAGTAGACTTCAATAGCTTCAGATAATTCAGCATTATTATCAGTTGAAGCAATCCACCCTTGATTCACCAATATAATACCGATAAGTGATTCGAAAACTCCTTCTGTACACCAATGGCAACCACCACCTAAACCAATTTTGCTGAAGTGCTTAGTTTGCATAGTGTTACCTCTAGTTACTATTGGCGTTGATATTACTTTTATTAGCTCATTTTGTTGAAGGTAGTACCCAGTCACTTCGGGGAAAGTGACAAGTATAGCCATTCGGTATTCTTTGTAGATAATCTTGATGTTCTGCTTCTGCCTGCCAAAAATCACCTGCAGGAGCTAATTCAGTAACTACCGTGCCAGGCCATAAACCTGATGCATTAACATCGGTGATCGTTTGTATCGCTAAAGCCTTTTGTTCAGTTGAACAGTAATAAATCGCAGAACGATATGAAGCCCCTTGGTCATTTCCTTGTTGGTGTTTTGTTGTTGGATCATGGATCTGAAAGAATAATTCAAGGATATGGCGAAAACTGACAATATCAGGGTTGAATGATATTTCTATGCCTTCTGCATGACTGCCATGATTACGATAAGTTGCGTTGATAACGTCTCCACCGGTATAACCTACTCTGGTTGTCGTGACTCCAGGAAGTTTGCGTATAAGATCTTGCATCCCCCAAAAGCAACCGCCAGCTAAAATTGCGCGTTCAATTGTCATATTTATATATTCTCCAGTTGATTAACGTATTCGCCATAACCATGAGTGACCATATCATCAAGATGGATAAAACGAAGAGAAGCTGAATTAATACAATAACGTAAACCACCTTCACTTGTTGGTCCATCGTTAAATACATGTCCTAAATGACTATCCCCATGGCTAGAGCGAACTTCAGTTCGAATCATACCATGACCGTTATCATTAATTTCTTTGACATTTTTTGATTCAATCGGTTTGGTAAAACTTGGCCAACCACAGCCAGACTCATACTTATCTGATGAAGCAAATAAGGGTTCACCTGAAACAATATCGACATAAATACCACGCGATGTATTATTAAGATACTCTCCGCTACCTGGTCGCTCTGTGCCACTTTCTTGTGTGACATGATATTGTTCTGGGGTTAGTGCCGAAATTGCATCGGTAGATTTTTTATAGGTTGTCATAACTCTCTGTCCTCGGCGTTTTGTCATCTTTCATTGTGACACTATAAGTATTTACTGCATGTATTAATAGTACTCGTTAACTTATTTAATTTTTACCTACCAACATGATCAATCAACAATATTATCAGTATTATATTTGAAGTTTTACCTCGATCATAATGGGTAAACTTTATAAAGATGACCATGAACATGATCATAGCCATACTTTGTTGGGTTATAAAAGCTTCGCCACTATTTTAGATGATCGGTAACGAGAAACAAACATAATGATACTAAGTCTTCTTAGACTAAAGTTAATATGAATAACGACTAAGTACTAATTACTCATTCAGTTTGTATGGTATAGCAATAATGATAATAAGCCGTTAAGTAATCCACTTCAATACTAAAGATAATACGCTAGTATAACATCCTTATCATAGCGTAGTGTGCCGATATTAGTTGATAACTCGTTATTTAGAGCTACCGTTTAACACTTCTCTGTCTTTACCTCCAAGTGGGGTATGACAACCTAAGCACATCTGTGCACGACCTGATAAATCTACACCTTGATAGTTAATAATTCTCCCATCAGCATAATACTCCGCCCAAAACCAATCACTATTACTTGAGTCATAGCCTTTTTGACGTTGAAACATAATTGTAAGCGCTTCATAATTATCGCCTTGATCATCGCTATAGACTTTATGGGATGTCAGTGCTTTTTTAGCACCATAGTTATGCTTAACGATCAATTTTCCTTTATGACCCTCTATTTCAGCGTTAGTTGAGATAATTATTAATACTGTATTATCGCGTTGCGTTTTTTTTATTAAATTTGATACTTTGAATGATAACGGGAATAAGAAGTTTTAATATATAATATTCGGTATATACACCCATAATTGATTATTTATCACGGAATTCACATGAATTTACAACAAGCTTTATTGGTAATAGGTAATGCACAAGGTAACGAATTACCTATTGACGCTCTCGAAGTGGTTAAAGAAAATTGGCCTGAATTTTATCCTGAATTAGTGCGGCTGATAGATCAATTTGTTGCAGAAGATACCTCGTTAACCAACGAACAGCAGGCCATTTTATTTTTTGGTACTTTATTATTAGCAGAATTAAAATATTCACCCGCATTAGAAAAGTGTTTGCAGTTATTTGCACGTAGCGATACTTTTTTAACTCCTCTTGAAGCCGTATTTGGCGATGCGCTTACTGAATTAACGCCGACCTTATTTTATAATGTGGTCGATGGTAATACACAAGCATTGTGTAATTATATTGTTGATAGTCATCAGGCTATGTATTGCAAAGCATCTGCTATTGAAGCGGTATTTGCTCAGTACGAAGCAGGTATTATTGATCAATTCATATTAAGTACACATGTCACTCGATGGCTAACTGTATTTACGACTTTACCTAGTTCAACCAATAGCTTTTTAATTAGCGCGTTAGCCGATTATTGTATCGAATATGAACTTGATGATTTTAAAAGTCAGTTTATTAGCTTATGTGATAAAGATTTATTTGATGAAGACCGTTTTAAACAAGCTGAAGTTAAAGTTTGGAATAGGGCAGGCATGCCTAAGTTGATTGAATCAGAGATGATTCAAACTCAATTTAATGTTGTTAGCACCTTAAGTGCTTGGGCTGATGATTATTCAGAAGATGAAAAACTTGACAATATATCAAATGAAGATTTTGATGACTTTGATTCGTTAATGGGAGAAGGTGGTTTATTGGCTAATATTTTGTACGACGAAAATACAATTTTAGAGAACAGTGTACCTGTTAGTTCATTACCTGCCGCTGGTCGAAATGATGCTTGTCCGTGTGGCAGCGGAAAGAAATATAAGAAGTGTTGTTTAAGATAGTTATACAAACAGTAATGGTTTACTAAGCTTGAATAATCAGCTACCTGTATAGTTAAAGTATGTCTAAAATATAACACTAAGGAATAACAACTTTCTTATGGGAATGCAATTGCAGCAATTTCGCTAATCAAAATATTAGCGAAATATGGTGTTATCTTTAGCTGCTAACCTAGCCAATAAATTTATTATCTATTGAATATGAGCTTAGCTGCATACAGTGTAATTGAATAGCCTAACTTAGCTTTTGTTTATCGCCGTTCAGATGGACGTATAAGTCTTGTATCAATAAGTTAAAGCGGAACAATACATAAAAATGAAAATATATTTACTTACCCATGAACGTGAATTGCATAGAGGAACCAATACCGGCTCTCTTGCGATAAAATATTCTACTAATATTGTCGAACGTATACTTTGGGAAAGAGTAAATCCTAATAAAGATCTTATTAGGTTAATAGAAAATAATGAGGCGGTATTATTATATTCAAAGGGCGAATCGTCACCTGAGGGCGAGTCATCATCGTTAGTATCTTCGATAATAATTGAAGAATATGAAAATATCATCATTATTGATAGCACATGGCAGGAAGCTAGAAAAATATTCAACCACAGTACTTATTTAAAAAATGCTCCACAATTCACGTTGAAAACCGCAAATAATTCTTTATATAAACTTAGGACCAATCAACCTGAAGGTGGTTTATGCACCATCGAATGTATAATTGAAGTATTAAAAATTAAAGGTCAAGATAAAATAGCAACAGAATTATCATTAAAATTTGTTCAATTTAATGGCTAAAACAGAACAAGATAAATTAAAAAAACAAATGCCTTAAGGCTAAATATTATGTGATAGATTTAATATTGGCAGAGGGGAGTCATTCCAACGCCGCAATAACTAGTAAATAATAGTTGCTTAAGATAAGTGACGAAGAAGCAAAAACTAACTGTTATTTGTCCCGCTTAAATAGCTTATTATAAATCTAAATAGTAATCGGTATCATTTAGATTGACGTGTTGCGATTATCTTGATATTGTTATGTTATAACATAACATAATATAATATTTTAAAGGTAATTATTTTGAAACCAAATATTCATCCCAACTATCAAAAAGTAGTTTTCCACGATACCGCAGCCAATGCATATTTTTTGGTGGGCTCAACAATTAAAACCGAGCGTACTATCGACTACGAAGGAAAAATATATCCCTATGTCACTATTGATATATCAAGCGTTTCGCATCCATTTTATACAGGTGAACAACGTGTAACCAAAAAAGATGGCCGTGTTTCTAAATTCAAAAATCGTTTTGGTAGCATAGGAAGTAAATAACGAAAGTATTAAGTTCTCTAAAGAGTGCAAAAATCGTCATCCCGATTGTCAAATAGTAAAGCGCCGTGGTCGCACTTATGTAATTTGTAAATCAAATCCCAGATTCAAAGCTGTGCAAGGAAAAAAAAAGAAACGTTAATACTTTTTAGTGTTAAATTATAAGCGGCTCAGAGAAGTTAACTCTTAGGTTCCTTTAGGTATAAAACGTCTTGTTAAGTAGTTAAAAATTTTTTGGCTACTATAACGAACGAAGTGAGGGAAACCCATATTTTTTGTCCATTTGAGTCACTTGTTAGTTGTCTTGGATTAATTGCAGTACTAACATTTGTGAGTATAATACGGATTTAAGGTAACTTATTATCGACACTCGCATTCAATTTAGAGTTGATGAACAAACGAAACGTTTGGCGCAACAAATGGCTAAAAGCTAAGGCCATACTTGCTGACTTTGTTTCATCTCGTTTAAATAACGCCATCGCTATTTTTCTCATCACATTAAAAACTAATGGACCTTGCTTTTTCCTTATACGTGATTCATCTTCCCTAAAGGTCATATCCAGTACCCAATGCATACTTTCAACCTGCCAATGATTGCGTACAGCGTTTAATGCTTGCTCTGCATTTAAACCTAAAGAGCTGATATACCAACGAGTTTCCTCTGTATCTTTAGCTGTTGATTTATCATGGACTTGTGCATTAATTTTAATAATTCTTTTGAATCCCGTCCATTGATATGCCTTAGCTAACCAACTTTTATCAACTAATAATTGATGACACGTTCTTGTTTCTATCCGACCATGACCTGTGCTAATTTCAGTATGTTTATCAAATATACTTTCTGATAAACCTTGTCGCTGGCTTTTATGCCATCAAGCTTCCAACTCTGCCTGCATGCCAGAGTGATTATCTTTAAGTGCGAGTACATAATCCGCTTTCTGTTTAATGATTTGCTCAGCGATTGCTCTTTGACACCGCATAGCATCAAGGGTAATGATCCTATTTTCAATATCTAGTATGCTCAATAACTCGGGAATAGCGGTGATTTCATTACTTTTTTCGCTGACTGCGGTTTGCTCTAATACTAATTGATGTTGGCAGCCCCAAG
>JBKEHN010000056.1:0-17608 GCA_046710905.1 Colwellia sp. | reverse complement strand
GACCATTCGCCAATATCGTTTCCTTCCATACCAAGGGGCTCTAGACCTTGAGCGCGACATTCTATACCAACAGAATTAGCTAGAGATTTTACATGGCGGTTCGAATTACCTGAACATATAACCATGTAATCAGCAAAGCTTGCTTTATCGCTAATATTAAGAGCAATGATATCTCTGCCTTTCATGTCTTCAAGTTTTTCTATGACAAATGCTTTAAGTTGTTCAGTTTGCAAGGTGTTATTCCTATCGTTAATCGTAACTTTTGATGCACTCTTTAACGTGCACAATAAATAATAATGCAATATTAACACTTTTTAGGCTCAGGGTTAACGATAAAGCTTGTTTTTATGAATAAATTCTGAAATTGACGGCGATAATTGATGATTATACGCTTTTTTTTGTGCCAAACGTCGACGTATTTGTGTTGATGAAACATCCAAAAAGGACTTGATAGCGAAAAATATTTTCCCATGATTAACCAATGTTAGTTCAGTAAGATCAGCTGTTTGACAGTTACTCAATAATGTCTCTGTCTCTTCATTCAATTGTTCAATGGAATAATTTGGCCGAGTATTGACCACTAAATGACACAAAGACAAAATTTCTTTATATTTATGCCACGTAGTAAACGTTAGTAGTGAATCCATACCAATAATAAAGAATAAAGCTTTTGTAGGATATTGTTGCTTTAATTCTTTTAGAGTATCTATGGTGTAAGAGTGTCCAGAACGTTTTAATTCTCGAAGGTCACAGGTAAATAGTTCACTTTTTTGACAGGCAATTTCAACCATGGCGGCGCGTTGTTCAGCACTTGCATGGGGAACTAATTTAGCTGAAATTTTATGAGGGGGGATATGAGCGGGTATTAAAAGCACTTCAGTTAAATTAAGTTGATTGGCAACCGCTTGGGCTGATTGAGTGTGCCCTAGGTGGATAGGGTCGAAGGTACCGCCTAAAATACCGATACCAGTATTTATAATAGTGTTGATACCTGACTTTGTTGATGTCATTTGTTACTCTTGTTAGCCATAATTAAGACTAAAGGCTGCTGTTTTTTCACCGTGATATAAAGTGATACATAAATCAGCTAATAAGATGAAAATATTAAATTCACTGCTCGTTTTACTTAATAAATCAATATCAGCAATACGTATCATGGCAAGTTTGACGTTATCAAGTTTGATGTGAGTTAAGGCGTGATGGTATAAAGGTTTACGTTTATCCCAAATACGATATTGCTTATAAATATTAGCAATACTCTCACCTTGCTTTAATTGATTTAACATGGTGTATAACAGGTTTATTTCTTTGTGGAACACCCACATTAACTGTGCTGGTGCCATACCTTCTTGCTGTAGTTGATCGAGCATAGTGATACATTTTGCACAATCACCTCGTAATAAAGCATCGATAACCTGAAAAGGATTAAATTTTGCCTGTTTGATAATTAACTGCTCAGCTTGTTCAATGCTGATAGCTTGTGAGCCAAAAAGTAAAAAAAGTTTATCTAGTTCTTGAGTAAGGGCAAGTAAATTACCTTCAAACAGTTCTATCAGTAGGGCGCTTAACTCAGCAGATATATTAAGTTGCAACTGTCTTGCTTGATTGTTGAGCCATTGAGGCATAGCCTTTAGTTCAATATCATATAGTGGTAAATAGCAGCCCAACTGGGTCATACTTTTAAACCATTTTCTGTTGGCACTAGGTCCATCCAGTTTTTCGCCGTGGAATATGAAAATGACATCTTGTGTAGCATGACCACTATTGGCGTCTTGTGTTAGCCTTTCAGCTAATGCAAGTAATGCTTTATTACCGGCATCACCCACTTTAACCGACGTTAATTCAACTTCAATAATACGTTGGCTGGCAAAAAGACTTAACGATTGATACTCATCAAGTAATTGTTGCCAGTTAAAACTAGTATCACTACTAAAACGAATTATTTCACTAAAACCTTGGTTTTTTGCATTATTTTTAATAACAGCTAAACTATTGTTTTTTTGCCAAGGTTCATCACCAAAAACCAACCAAACAGGTTTGAAACCCTGTCGTAGCGTATTGTCGAGTTGGTTGTGGTAAATTTTCATGAAAGCCTTTTTTATCTGTAATAGCTAGCTGTAAAACGGTAATATTTTAATGTGTAGTGAGATTAATCTAGTATTATGAATTAGCGTTGTATTCTTGCCAAATCACGCAATATTTTATCAGCACCTGACGTTCTCATTTCACTTAACAATAATGATAACTCACGACTTTTTGCTAAGGCGAAGTTAGGATCGTCTTGATAATCCCGATAAATTTCAAAGCGAAAGTCTTTTGCATCTTCACCAGCAAAGCGAACTTGATAGTGTACTGAATATATCAGTTCATATTCTGCTACTTGACCATTAGAGAATAATGATAACGTGCGTCTATCTAATTCATCAGAAATAATACGTAATTCAGGAATGTCAGTTTTCGAGCGTTTTAACACGTTAACTTGGTTGCGCGTTAAGCTGAGTTTAACTAATCGTGTTAACTCACCGTGAACATCAGTAGAGCTAACATAAAGGGTTTGTAAGTCATCATCGAGTAGATAATTACCGCGGAGTTGAAAACCACAAGCGGTCAGTAAACTTGTGGTCAACAGGGCGATAATTAAGCGCTTAATGGTAAGGCTTAATTTATACATTTATCATTTACCTGTTAGTTGGCAACAATATTAAGTAACTTACCTGGGATATAAATAACTTTACGTATGGTATTACCCTCGGTAAATTTCAATACACTTTTATCATTTAAACCAAGTGCTTCAACAACGTCTTTACTTGCATCAGCTGCAACGGTAATTTTTGCGCGTAACTTACCATTCACTTGCACGATAATAAGCTTTTCATCTTCTACTAAAGCACTGTCGTCGACTACAGGCCAAGTAGCATCTTCAACATTAACATCACTACCGCCGACTAATTGCCATAAGTTGTGACAAAGATGTGGGGTGATGGGGGTTAGCATTAATACCACGGCGCGAACCGCTTCTTGCATTATGGCTTTATCTTCATCACTTTCTAACTTCGCTTTACCCAAGTGATTCATTAATTCCATGATGGCAGCTATAGCGGTATTGAAAGTATTTCTACGACCTATATCATCGGTAACTTTTGCAATCGTTTTATGTAACTCACGGCGTAATTTTTTATGCCCCGCATTTAAGGTTAACGTTGCGATATCAACAACAGGAGAGTTACTGGTACTTTCAACAAAGTCATGTGATAATTTATAAACACGTTTAACGAAACGATGAGCACCTTCAACACCGGCATCAGACCATTCTAAAGTTTGCTCTGGTGGTGAAGTAAACATAATAAATAAACGTACCGTATCAGCACCGTATTTTTCAATAACTTCCTGTGGGTCAATACCGTTATTTTTCGATTTAGACATTTTGCTCATACCTGCAGATAACACAGGTAGGCCATCAATTTTACTAATTGATGAGGTGATATGACCTTTGTCATCCCGTTCAACGCTAACATCTGTTGGTGCAATCCACTCTTGCCCACCATTATCAGCTTCACGATAATATGTCTCAGCTAAAACCATACCCTGACATAAAAGCTTTTTAAAAGGTTCGTCACAGTCAACTAAACCGACATCACGTAATAATTTATGGAAGAAGCGTGAGTATAATAAATGTAATATTGCATGTTCGATACCTCCAATATATTGATCTACAGGCAACCAGTAATTTGCTTTAGCAGGATCAATCATTTGGGTGTCGTCATTTGGCGAACAATAACGCGCGTAATACCAAGAAGATTCCATAAAGGTATCAAAGGTATCTGTTTCGCGTAGCGCATCTTCACCATTATAAGTAGTTTTAGCCCATTTTGGGTCGGCTTTAATTGGCGATGTAGTGCCATTCATTACCACGTCTTCTGGTAACACTACCGGTAATTCATTTGTCGGTACAGGTACTGATTCACCATTGGCAAGGTTAACCATTGGAATTGGTGTACCCCAATAACGTTGACGAGAAACCCCCCAATCACGTAAACGATAATTAGTGGTAGTTTTACCTTTATTTTCACTAATTAACTTATCGCTAATCGCTTTAAAAGCCTGTTCGAAATCTAAGCCATCAAATTCAGCTGAATTGATTAAGGTAGATTTTTCTGTAATAGCCGCTTTGGTAATATCATCAGACTCTTGTCCAGCAATAACTTGCTCTATCGCTAAACCATATTTAATTGCAAACTCATAATCTCGTTGATCGTGTCCTGGTACAGACATTACCGCACCTGAGCCATAATCCATTAGCACAAAGTTAGCAGCCCATACAGGAACTAACTTACCCGTAAGTGGATGAATAGCCTTAAGTCCGGTATCAACTCCTTTCTTCTCCATTGCAGCCATGTCAGCTTCAGTGGTTTTACTGTTTTTACATTCATCAATAAATTCCGCTAACTCTGCATTATTTTTTGCAGCAGTTACCGCAAGTGGATGTTGTGCAGCAAGGGCAACATAAGTAACCCCCATCAACGTATCAGGTCGCGTTGTGTAAATATCAAAACTATCAGTCGAATCGCTAACCGCAAAAGTCATTTCAACACCTTGAGAACGACCAATCCAGTTACGTTGCATAGTTTTCACTTGCTCAGGCCATTCGGTTAATTGATCTAAATCATCAAGTAACTCTTCGGCGTAAGCGGTAATTTTAATAAACCATTGTGGAATTTGTTTACGCTCAACAAGGGCACCTGAACGCCAGCCTCTACCATCAATAACTTGTTCATTAGCTAAAACAGTTTGGTCCACTGGATCCCAGTTTACTGTAGCATTTTTCTTGTACACTAAACCTTTCTCAAAAAGTTGAGTAAAGAACCACTGTTCCCAGCGATAGTAATCAGGTTTACAAGTAGCTAATTCACGGCCCCAGTCATAACCAAAACCAAGCGACTGCAATTGATTACGCATGTAGTCAATATTTTCGTATGTCCATTTTCCTGGAGCAGTTTTGTTTTTTATTGCTGCGTTTTCAGCAGGTAAACCAAAGGCATCCCATCCCATAGGCTGCATGACATTTTTGCCCTGCATACGTTGATAGCGTGAAATAACATCACCTAAACTGTAGTTACGGACATGACCCATGTGTAATCGACCACTTGGGTAAGGGAACATAGCTAAGCAGTAAAATTTTTCTTTATCTGGATTTTCAATAGCTTGAAAGGTGTTGTTATCAGTCCAAAATTTTTGTACTGTTGCTTCAATCGCTTGGGGATTATAAATGGCTTCCATTAAGACTTTCTCTAATGCTTTTAAGGTGTTACCGAATTACTTGCTACGCTATATTAAATTAGATAAATAGCGGTCAAATCGATGTTATATAATGCCAGTAGAATACCTTATATAACTGGCTAACAACAAGTATAATTAAGCGTAAACTATAACTTTTCCTATACTTAAACCTATAGTTAAAGTAATACTCTTAAGGGAGAATACTAATGTCACAACAAAATGATTATTTTGCTGATATTTATAGAAAACTCAATGACTGGTTAGTTGAAGTTAAAAGTGAGCAAAAGCCGAACATTGACGAGTTTATTAAACAGACAAAATTATATGTCGGTACCGCTGAATCAATGTCAGAGGAGAAACTGCAACAATTTATCGATAATTTGAGATATGACCTGTATGACTTTTATCAATTAAACCGTACACAAGCGAAAAATTCAGTCTACTTAGGTTTATTAAATGAAACCTTATGGGATAATCTTGCCAAGTTAACAGATAAGTCACAAGTGGAATGGGCCGAACTTGTTGATGACTTCAACCATGATGGTGTCTATAAAAGTGGTGATTTCATAGGTTTTGGGGAACTGCAATGTGAGCGATGCGATGAAAGAACTACTATTATGCATTTTAGTGAAATTTCTGACTGTCTTCACTGTGGTTCAACAGATTTTATTCGTCTCCCACTTAACCCTTAGTTTTACAATAACTTGTTAGCAAAAATGTTAACAAGTACACTAGCGAAAAATTTGGATACTTCATTATTAGGAGCGAGACTCAATAACGCTCTTTAAAGGATTTATATGACTAAAACTGTTGCTTGTCTTGGCGATAAAACTCGTCTTGGTGCTGATGATCTAACTTCTCCATTATCAGCATCACTATTCACCAATGATAATAAATCAGCCAGTAAAATAAATGATGCCGTCTCGCAAAATTTTGTTGGCCATGAAAGAGCAAAAGAAGCATTAGAATTTGGTTTGTCTATGTCTGCAATTGGTTTTAATGTTTTTGCTCTAGGTGAACATGGTACTGGACGACAAACCTTAATCAAACAAATGTTAACGTCTCTTGCATCTGCGCAAAAATCACCAGATGAGTGGTGTTATACCAATAATTTTGACGAAAGCCATATACCATTAACCCTGTCAGTTAAGCCGGGTGGCGGTAAAGAATTATTAGTGAGCATGAATAAATTTATTGATGGTTTACTTAGTTTATTTCCAGAGGTTTTTGATAACCCAGGTTACCAAAGACAAAAGTCAGCGATTGACCGAGAGTTTAATAAAAAATACGACCAGGCCATTGCTGTCGTTGAAGAGCTTGCGTTAAAAGAAAATGTTGTTTTGTTTGAAGAAGATGGTGAAGTAGGTTTTGCGCCTCTCGTTGAAGGAAAACCATTAAGTGATAAAGACTTCAATAAACTAACAGAAGAGGAGAGAACTAATTTCTATAAGTCTTTAAGTGAATTAGAAAACGTACTTTCCGAGCAACTATTAGAATTACCAGCATGGAAACGTCTTTCTTTTGATCAATTAAGAAAACTTAAAAATGATACCGCTGAGCAGGCTATCAAGCCCTATATAGAAGAATTAGAAAAAGAATTTAGTAAAAATGAAGGTGTTATAAATTATTTAGCGAAAGTTAAAAGTCATGTAATAGATGTTGTGCTTGAGGTTTTAGTCACTGAGTCTGATGATACGCCAACAGATAAAGAGTTGAGGAAATTACTGGTTGAATATTTTTTACCAAATTTACTTGTGCCACGTGAAAAAAATCAAGGTGCACCAGTAGTTTATGAGCAAAACCCAACCTATCAAAACTTATTTGGTCATGTCGACTATACCAGTTTTCAAGGCGGTAGTTATACTAGTTATCGTTTAATCAGACCAGGTGCGTTACATAAAGCTAATGGGGGATACTTATTACTGGATGCTGAGAAAGTATTAAGTCAGTCCATGGTTTGGTCACGCTTAAAATTAGCATTAAAAACTCAGCAAATTACTATTGAGAATCCCTATTCTGAATTTAGTCCTTCTAGTGGTTATAGCTTACAGCCAGAAAAAATTCCGTTACAAGTTAAAGTGATACTGTTAGGTGATGCCGAAATTTACTATACCTTACAAGATTATGATCAAGAGTTTACTGAACTATTTAGAGTGTTAGCCGATTTTGACCGTCATCTAGATAAAACTGATAGTAACTTAATTGCTTTTTGTCGGTTAATAAGACAGCGGGCTGAGCTGCATCATTACCCCAAGGTGAGTGATGAAGCAGTATTAGAGTTAGTACGTTATGCCCTTAGGAGAGGAGAGCATAAACATAAAATTTCAGCTAATATCGTGCAAGTAAACGATTTACTCGATGAAGCAAATTACTGTTGGCAAAAGCAGGGCGGTAAAGGGTCGTTAACCGCACAACATATCGCTTTAGCACAAACGGCTAAAAAGCGTCGTATCGGACGATTAAGTGAAACTTGGCTCAGTGAAATTAAGGAGCGACAGGTCTTAATCAGTACCGAAGGTGAGTTTATCGGTAAAGTCAATGGTTTAACCGTGCTTGAGATTGGTGATAGTGTTTTTGGTACCCCTGCGCGTATAACCGCAACGGTTTATGCGGGTAGTGAAGGTGTCACCGATATCGAACGAGAAGTAGACTTAGGAAAATCTATTCACTCTAAAGGTGTTTTACTCTTAACGGGCTACTTGGGCCATAAATATGGACAAACATTTCCAGTAAGTATTTCTGCAAATATTGCTATAGAGCAATCTTATGGGCATATAGACGGTGATAGTGCTTCTATGGCTGAATTGTGTGCGCTGATTTCGGCTATTACTTTGTTACCTATAGATCAAAGTCTTGCGATAACAGGCTCAATTAATCAACATGGTGAAGTGCAATCGATTGGCGGTGTTAACGAGAAAATTGAAGGCTTTTTTCAGCTGTGTAAAGACAAAGGTTTAACAGGTAAACAAGGTGTCATTATTCCACAAACAAATGTGATTAATTTAATGTTAAATGATGAAGTCATTAATGCAGTTTCTCGCGGAGATTTTGCAATACATGCCGTTGAAAAAATTGATCAATCACTAGAGTTACTAATGAACGCTGGTGCGGGTATTATTAGTAAAACAGGACGTTATCCACGTAAATCTATTCATGGTTTAGCACTAGATAAGCTAGAAAAATTTGCCGATATTCTCAATGGTACTGAAGAGTAATAAGCTTCCATTTGCAGTGTTAAAAATAAACTATAATCGCTCATTAATTGCACTATCTTGGTATTTTTGTTAAGGTTGTTAATGAAAGGCTAACAATTGGTATGAGATTAAAGTGGAATTTTCGACGGAAGAGTTAGATTTTTTCAGTAATATTTTTACTGAAACATCAAATGACAGCATGATAAGTGACTCACAAAACCAACTGAGCATGAAAACTAGTGTGCCTGACTATTTGAGGCAGGTGTTAGTGGGAAGTAAATTATCGATGTTGGCAGAAATTAGCCATTATCAGTTATGGTTCCCTGTCGCTCTATCTATTAGTGCGCAAGGTGATTTCTTACCTAAATTTGGTACCCCTGAAATTATTGATGTCAAAGGTAGTGAGCGAAGTTGGCGAGTAACTACTCCTAAAAATATTGCTATTATTGATATTTTCCATGATCAAAAAATGGAAGTATTGTCACTTTCAACAACAGGTTTAACGTTAAAAGTACTTAGCTCAGATAATATTTATAACTATCTGCAACAGTCATCATTTCAAATGAGCTTAGCGGGTGAGAAACCGCTGAAGCTTGAACTAGATCTAGTGAGGTATGAGGAAAATATTGTTGCCGCTAAATTTAAAGACTTACAAGAGGGTAGAGAGTCTTTGAGAAAGTTTATCTTTAAATCATACAAAGTCAAATATTCTAATCTCAACCAAAATATTATTTTATAAAGTTCTTGTTAAGTGATTGTAATTCTGTATAATGCGCGCCTCGATAACGGGTTGAATGAATTTCAGCCGAAGATAGTCCAATAGTGACTTATTTATACTCGCTAGTAATAGTTTAGTGGATGTATAAGTATATCGAGATGAGTGGGGTTTTACCGCCCAATAGACTTGCCAGCTAATTCGTCCCTTGAATTAGTAAGAAATATAGCGTCAATTGAACGCTATGCGCCTAAGTCTTCCTGGTGGTTTCCTCGTATGTATTTTACGCAGGTTAAGACTTAGCAATTTAAATCAAATACTAATAAGTGTAGCTAATTAACAACAGTTAACCTAGCGGTAGCTTTGTGATTGATTTTTATAATTACGCCCATGTAATTATGCTCAAGTAATGCGCCTGCCTTGCGAAGATGAAAATTATTTATGACTGATCAAAAAACTGAAATTGAAACTGTAATAGAACCTGAAGCTATAGCTTTTGCCTCTTTAGGCTTACCTGAAAACTTATTATCTGCCGTTCTTTCTATTGGCTTTACCTCTGCTACCGATATTCAAGCACTAACTATACCGCCATTACTTGCGGGTAAAGATGTATTAGGTGAAGCACAAACAGGTACAGGTAAAACTGCTGCATTTGGTTTACCTGCCCTAGCAAAAATTGATACTTCAATTAAAAAACCACAATTAATGGTTTTAGCACCAACACGTGAATTAGCAATGCAAGTTGCTGAAGCAATTGAATCTTTTGGTAAAGACATGAGAGGTTTACGTGTTGCTACATTGTATGGTGGCCAATCTTATGGACCACAATTTCAACAACTAGAGCGTGGCGCACAAGTTGTTGTTGGTACTCCTGGTCGTTTAATGGATCATCTACGTCGTAAAAGTCTTAAATTAGATGAATTACGTGTTTGTGTGCTTGATGAAGCAGATGAAATGTTGAATATGGGCTTTTTAGAAGACATCCAGTGGATTTTGGATCACATACCAAAAACTGCACAAATGTGTTTGTTCTCCGCAACTATGCCACCAGCGATTCGTAAAATTGCTAACCGTTTTTTAAAAGACCCTGAGCATATTAAAGTTGCTGCTGTTAAAAAAGCAAAAGCTAACATTACTCAGTACGCATGGAAAGTTAGTGGTATCACTAAAATGACTGCGTTAGAGCGTATTGCTGAAGTAGTTGAATACGATGCAATGATTATCTTTGTTCGTACTCGTAACGATACTGTAGATATAGCAGAAAAATTAGAACGTGCCGGTTATCCTGCATTAGCACTAAATGGTGATTTGAACCAAGCACAACGTGAGCGTTGTATTGATCAAATGAAATCGGGTAAATCATCTATTTTAGTTGCTACAGACGTTGTTGCTCGTGGTTTAGATATTCCTCGTATTTCTTTGGTAATCAACTATGACTTACCAGGTGATAATGAAGCATATGTTCACCGTATTGGTCGTACTGGTCGCGCTGGTCGTGAAGGTATGTCAATTGCTTTTGTACGTCCACGTGAAATGTACTCTATTCGTCACTATGAGCGTTTAACGAATGGCACTGTTCTTAATTATGATTTACCAAATATCCAAGATATTGGTAAAATACGTATTGAGCGTACTCGTGTTGAAGTAGCAAAGATTGTTGCTGATAAAGATATCTCAAGCATGCGTGAAATCGTTGAAGGTATGGCTGCTGAATCTGAAGTTTCTATGATTGATCTTGCTGCAGCATTGCTTTTCCAAAAGCAAATGAAGCAACCACTGCAGCCAAAAGAAGATCCTAAGCCTCGTCGTGATGCGCGTGAACGTACTGATCGCAATGACCGTGGTGGCAATGATAGCCGTAGAGATTCTCGCGGTGGTGATAGCCGTAGAGACTCACGTGGTGGTGACAGTCGCAGTGCAGGTCGCGATAGCCGTCCAGCTCGTGATGAAAAACCACGTAAAGCTAAAGTTAATCGCAGTGATGTTGATTGGCAAACTTATCGTTTAGAAGTAGGTAAAGAGCATGGTGCGCGTCCAGGTGATATTGTTGGCGCTATTGCTAACGAAATTTCACTTGATAGTAGCTACATCGGTGCTATTAACTTGCATGAAAAGCATAGTTTTGTTCAGTTACCTAAAGGCATCCCAACTGACTTGTTTAATCAATTGAAAGGTGTCCGTGTTCGTCGTCAACCTCTTTCAATCACTACGTCAGATGAAGCTGTTGTTAGTCAAGCACCACGCCCAGCTCGTCGAACGGAAAAAGCGCCACGTCATAATTAATTGATACGGTAGTTTTGTACTATTTGTATAAAGAAGTGAACACTTTCTCATACACAGTAGTACTATCTTAAAAAAGCGCCTTATGGCGCTTTTTTTGTTTTTTACTATCAAAAAAGCTCTTTTCGTGTTTTTTATACGAAAAAATGGACATTTTTATCTCTACTACCTTGTTTGCTTAATGCTTTATCTATTACTATAGAGGCACTTAGTAGTACCTATCCTTTAACCCGCAAGTAATAATACTAATAGTAATGTCTAAAGTAACATCCCAATCGAACATTGAAAGTAGTCATCAATTTGCTATTCGAGTTTATTACGAAGACACTGATGCGGGTGGTATTGTTTATTATGCTAATTATTTAAAGTTTTTTGAGCGAGCTCGAACAGAGTGGCTTAGAGAGATAGGTATAAACCAAGAAGTATTTTTGCAACAAAAGCTAGGTTTTGTGGTCAGAAAAGTTGAAATGGATAATATTGCTCCGGCTAAGCTCGATGATTTACTTAAGGTGCGCTCAAGTATAGTAACCTTGAAACGTGCAAGCTTGGTGTTTCAACAACAAATTACTAACCAAGCAATGCGAGTATTATGTACGGCAACAATACGTATTGCTTGCGTTGACTTTAGTCAGCATAAACCCTGTGCTATTCCCGAATTAATACTAGGAGCGTTTAAACGTGTCAGCTGAAATATCGGTCTTTCATTTATTTTTAGAAGCAAGCATCTTGGTGCAATTTGTAATGCTTGTTTTACTTACTTTTTCTATTGTCTGTTGGGCAATGATATTTCAACGAAGAAAAGTATTACGTACAGCGGCGGCAGAATTAAAAATATTCGAAGATAAATTTTGGAGCGGAGCAGATTTAAGTAAACTTTACAGTGAAACCTGTGCAAGACCACAAGTAGCCGGTATTGAAAATTTGTTTGTTGCGGGTTTTAAAGAATTTGCTCGATTAAGAAAAAGTCATATAGATAATCCACAAATTATTGTTGATGGTACACACAGAGCTATGCGTGTTGCTTTATCAAGAGAAGTAGATAGCTTAGAAACACATTTACCTTTTATGGCGACCGTTGGCTCTATTAGTCCTTATATTGGTTTATTTGGTACAGTATGGGGTATCATGAATTCATTTATTGCCTTAGGTGCGGTGAAACAAGCAACACTTGCTATGGTTGCGCCTGGTATAGCTGAAGCCTTAATTGCGACAGCAATGGGCTTGTTTGCAGCCATCCCTGCGGTAATTGCCTTTAACCGCTTTAGTCATAAAGTTGAGAAGCTAGAAAACAGCTATGGTAACTTTATCGATGAATTTTCAAGTATTTTACAACGTCAATCAGCCGCTGAGCAATCTACTAAATAGGGCATTATTATGTACCAAAGAGTTAGACGCCGCAAAGTGGCTGAAATAAATGTAGTGCCATACATTGATGTGATGTTGGTGTTATTAATTATTTTTATGGTTACTGCGCCCTTAATTACCCAAGGGGTAAAAGTTGACTTGCCACAAGCAGAGGCAGAGCCGCTTGATGCAGACAGTAAAACACCACTTGTTGCCAGTGTTGACGCACAAGGTCGTTATTACTTGACCGTTGGAGCTAACGATAAAGAGCCTATGTCGGCGGAAGAAGTTGCGGTATTAGTTAAAGCGCACTTAGCTATAGAACCAGGTACCCCTGTTGTTGTTAATGGCGATGGTGCAGTATCGTATAACGCCGTTATACAATTGATGGTAATGCTGCAAACTGTCGCAGGTATACCTTCGGTTGGTTTAATGACAGATTCGTTGGAGGAATAGCGTGGCTCAGCAGTTAACATCTCGTTTTACTACAAAATCACCTTTTGCTAAAGCGTTGTGGTTAAGCCTCGCACTGCATGTTTTTTTGCTTGTTGGTTTACTCGCCGGCGATTTTTCTTCCACGCCTAAGTTAAAGCCAACACCAACAAAAAAATCTGGCGAGCCCATCAAAGCAGTAGTGATTGATAAAGCTACGTTTGATCGAGCGGTAAATAAGATAAAGAAACAAAAAACCGATCAACTTGATGCCGAAAGGAAAAGACTTAACTCTATTGAAAAACGCGCTGCTGATGCTAAAAAACGTCGTACTCGGGAAGAAGCACGTATCAAGAAGTTAGAAAAACAGCGTAAGATAAAAGAACAAGAAAAGATTAAAGCCGATAACGCTGCTAAATCATCAAATGCTAAAGCCGCTAAAGCGGACAAAATACGCAAGCAAAAAGAACAGGAAAAACAAGTTGCTGAAAAAGCTGCTGCAACGGCTAGATCTAAACGTTTGAAAGAGGAGGCAGATGCGCAGAAAGCAGAACAATTACGGCTTGAAAAAATTGCTGACCGTAAACGTAAGGAGATCGCCGCAAAAGAACAGGCCATTCAAGATGCCATGCTAGCACAGCAAATGGCCAATGAAATGGCGAGTCGTAATCAAGCTAGGCAGCAACAAGTAATGACTGAGGTTGAGCGCTATGGGGCTTTAATCACCCAAAGCATTAATCAAAAAATGATTAAAGACCGCAGTACTATGGATGGTAAATCTTGTAAGTTAGATATTACTTTAGCGCCATCGGGCTTTGTTATTGCTGTCAAAGTAGGGCAAGGTGATAAAGTGGTATGTGATGCAGCTAAAATAGCGGTCGGTAAAGCAGGGAACTTACCTGTTTCTAAAGACCCTGAAGTATTTAAAGAAATGAAAAAACTTTCAGTGACTGTTATACCTGAATTTTAATATAAGTTATTATAATATGTTTTTTTGACTATGATGGACACGATATTAAATCGTTTAATCTGGATAGCAAAATAAAGCTATTTAAAGGGAAATATCAAAAAATATGAAATTATTATCAAGGGCTTTTTTGAGCGTATTAATTGCGCTTAGCTCAACTAATGCCATAGCGGCATTAGAGATTATTATCACGGGTGGCGTAGATAGTGCTAGGCCAATCGCCATCGTACCTTTTCAATGGACAGGTGTAGGAGAACGCCCAGAATCGTTATCACAAGTAATCAGTGATGATTTACTACGTAGTGGTAAGTTTAGCCCTATTGCTAAAGATAAATTCCCACAAGTTATCTCTGATACAAATAGTATTGATTACAGTGCTTGGGCAAACCTTGGTGCTGAGGCGGTAGTCGTCGGTAAAATTAGTGAAGTTACACCTGGGCGGTATTTAGTGAGTTATCAGCTTATCGATGTGATACGTGGTCAGATTACTGGGGGGGAAACCTCTATGTTGAGTAATGGTGCGTTAGTGAATACTAAAGACCATATATTGGCCCAAAGTAGTGCCAATATTCAACTTAATCAAGCACGTCGATATGGTCACAGCATCAGTAATGTTATTTATGAAAAACTCACGGGAAGTAAAGGCGCTTTTTTAAGTAAAATTGCTTATGTTATCGTTCGTGACCAAGGAAAGTATCCGTATCAACTAGCTTTTGCCGACTATGATGGTTTTAATGAACATGTATTATTAAGTTCCAAAGAGCCGTTAATGTCTCCATCTTGGCGTCCTAATGGTGAGCAGTTGGCTTATGTGTCATTTGAAAATCACCAAGCTCAAATTCATACCATCGATATTTATAGCGGTGATAGAAAGTTAATAAGCTCATTTAGCGGTATTAATAGTGCACCACGCTTTTCTCCTAATGGAAAAAGTATGGCAATGGTACTTTCAAAAGATGGTAATCCTGATCTATATGTGATGAATTTAGCCACGATGAAAGTACGTCGTATTACACGTAATAGAGCGATTGATACAGAGCCTAGTTGGACACCAGATGGTAAATCATTGATATTTAGTTCAGAACGGGGTGGAAAACCACAGCTATATCGCGTAGATTTAGCGGGGGGGAAAGTAAGACGTTTAACTTTTGACGGTGAGGTGAACCTAGGAGGTTCAGTAACACCAGATGGTAAACAACTGATTATGGTCAATAGAACTCGCGGAAAATATCGTTTAGCAAAACAAGAACTAGCGACTGGTTTATTTCAGGTTCTAACTGAAACTCGTTTAGATGAGTCGCCAAGTGTGTCACCAAATGGTGGTATGATCATATATAGTACTTTACACAATAATCGACAAGTGTTGGGTTTAGTATCGGTAGATGGTCGCTTTAAAGCAAGATTACCTGCACTTGATGGTCAAGTGAAAGCTCCTGCTTGGTCGCCATTTTTATAATAATAAGATATGTACCAAAATTAATTGATTAATTAAATTTTAATTTTTAATTTATAACTTTAGGACAAAGGAAAATAAAATGCGCTTTAATAACATAGTAAAATGCTTAGCAATAGCTTTACCTCTTACCGTTTTATCAGCTTGTAGCTCAAACTCAGATAGTGATGAGAACAGCCAGGTCGATACTAATGCTCAAGTTACTCAAAATGCTGCTGATGCTAAAATAGCAGAAGCTGAAGCAGTAAAAGTTACAGCAGCAAAACGTGCTGCTGAAATTGAAGAGCAAGAGCGTCAAGAATTAGAAAAATTACGTTCAGAACACATTATCTATTTTGATTTTGATGTGTCAAATATAAATGCTCAGTACTCTGCAATTTTAGATGCACATGCTATATTCTTAAATGCTAACTCTAATGTCAAAGTACTTGTAGAAGGCCATGCAGACGAACGTGGTACTCCTGAATATAATATTGCATTAGGTGAGCGTCGTGCTAAATCTATTGCTACCTATTTAGAAAATATGGGTGTTGCCGCTAGCCAACTTACTGTAGTTAGCTACGGTGAAGAAAAGCCAATGGTTAAAGACCGCAGTGAAGATGCTTTCGATAAAAACCGTCGTGCCGTATTAGTTTACTAATACTTACTAATTACTTACTAAGACTTATTAAGTCTCAACTAAGCAGGTAACTGAATGAAACTAAATAAAGTTTTATTTGGCATGATGTTTACAGCTAGCGCTATTAGTGCGTTAGCTGTAGCTAAAGCGCCAGTCATTGATGTTAACGCCAACGCTATAGACTCTTCTGTGTTAATAGAACAATTAATGACCTTGTCACGTAAGCTTGACTCACGTAATAAGGCACAAGTGAATATCCAGCGTCAGTTAGACCTATTACAAACTGAAGTGAACGAACTTCGTGGTGTAACAGAGTTACATACTCATCAATTAAGCCAAGTCTTGGAACGTCAACGAGAGCTTTATCAAGAAATTGATAGACGAGTCAATGAAGTACTAGAGTCAACAAATAAAGCTGCTTCTAAAACTACTAGTCCTATGGCGAATATCAGTACGATAGGTAACTCGACGAGTTATAGTGATAATTTAACTGAAAATGAAACTTATGATCGCGCCCTTAACTTAGTCTTAAAAGACAAACGTTATAAGCAAGCTATTCTTGAGTTTCAAGCGTTTAATAAAAGCTTTCCAAATTCTAGTTATTCGCCCAATGCGCATTACTGGTTAGGTCAGTTACTCTTTAATCAAGGTGAACTTGACCGAGCTGACCAAGCGTTCTTTATTGTAGTTAATAAGTATAAAGACTCAACTAAGCGCCCTGACGCACTATTAAAGCTTGCTATGGTTGCTCAAAAGAAAAATGATATTAAAAAAGCGATAGCTAGCTACCAACAGTTGTTAAAAGAGTACCCAAAATCAACAGCAGCGAAACTAGCTAAACCACGTTTAGCCAGTTTAACTAATTAAGATATTTAAGCACTAAGAGTATTAATATCCTATTTGTTGCTGATAAAACTAGCGTATTGCTGGGAATTCACTCGAACAGAAAATAATATCAAGAAAAACGCAGTTTATAGTTGCACTTAAATAAATTTTGAGTATTATATGCCCCGCATTGAGGCAGTGAACAAATGCAACGTCGGCCGTTAGCTCAGTTGGTAGAGCAGTTGGCTTTTAACCAATTTGTCGAAGGTTCAAATCCTTCACGGCCGACCACTTTCTAAGGTGAAATGTAACTTTTTGAAGTAATGCTTTACTGTGAAAATAAAGTCTTCTTATCGTAAAGATAACAAGCAAGTAATTTATAATGTAACTCTTGAATCGGCCGTTAGCTCAGTTGGTAGAGCAGTTGGCTTTTAACCAATTTGTCGAAGGTTCAAATCCTTCACGGCCGACCAATTCAATAGTGATTAATACATACTTACAA
>JBKEHN010000055.1:0-18018 GCA_046710905.1 Colwellia sp. | reverse complement strand
ATGCTCGGTAGAAAATACTCACCTATCTAGACTTTTATCATTACAATATTAAATTTAAGGTGTAATGACTTGCCTACCACAAACATTCTTTACTGATCTGGTTTAACGGCATAGGACAGTTTGATAATCGATAATATCCTAGTTAATAAAGGTGTTTATAAATCAAAAAAGACGATACAAAACTTATACGAAAGTAATAACTAGGGTCAAAGTAAAGTTAATCTCGTTTTTTCGCTAACCAAACAGCCTACCTACATTTTTTAATGTCATTCCTCTACCCATCAACGCTTCTATTCATTGTTTTAATAGGTCACTTCCCAAAGCCATTCCTTTGTTAGTTACCTGTCTGATATTTGTCTAGCATTTGTACTTCAACAATATGCTGAAACAGGTCATGATAAATCGCTTGTGTTTACTATTTTTCCTTTCTCTGATCTAAATACAGAAAATGATGAGCACAGAGTTCAGATATTTTGCCTAATGCATTAATTTGGTACTCGACTAGATCTAGCTCGATGGATCTTCAACCATACCTGCTCGTTAATTGGAAAATTAAATATAGCGGTAAAGTAGTAGAAGATAATTATCTTCCTATACCAATCAGGACTCATAACGACCTGCCTATAATATGCCTGTACATTTGTAAGTAAAATTAAAGTAACCTACATACTGACGCCCTAACGATTGCATCATTTGACTTGCCCAAGGTGTGTGGAGCAAATGAACATGAGTTGTCATCAATACCCAGGCATGAATATCTACTTGATTTTTTTAGATAGTCTTTTAGCAAGCCAATATAGTTTGTAAAATATTGCATGTAGGCAAAATATATCTGACGGTTATTGCCACGTTGAATAATGTGTTGTGACACACCAAGCAAGGACTAACCAGCAAGTATCGATCATTAAAAAAGCTGGCTATATATTTAGTGACAATAGTAATGAAGTAGGTTTAGCTACTAATTTTACTACTAAACCACCTGAATCAGGTCATAACGTGCCAGTAGTTTCTATACCTTATACTAATATTTTTGATACTCAATCGAGTGAGTATCAAAACTTAGTATTGCCATCAAATATTGGAAATGCCATTAACATTTAAATAATCTATGTTAACTTTTGGCATAAATATGTTAGCCGAGCGACTAAAATTATTGGTATGAGTTCGTTTGGGGAGTCAGCTAAGAACAGAGTTTTACACGAACATTTTAGTTTTACTGTTGATAATATTATTATCAAAACGTTAGCCTTAATAAACAAAAATTGAACACATTAATTTATAACAATCCTACTAACTAGGCTATCATTTTAACAGGGTTTAAATTGTCTAAGCTTACTTAATGAAAATGGTGTTAGTGATAGTAAGACGTACTATCTTTTTGTAGAAATATAATGAAGGGTCAAAACGTATTAAGTTAAGTAGTATTTTGAAGATATTCTCATACAACCAAAAACCACCCTAACAAATTGAAAAAATTAATCACACATACCAAAGCAATGAAGTAGCACGTAGTCAATTGTTCAAGGCAAATAGCCAACGATTAAAATAGTTCTCTATTAACTTAACGCCTTTTTTATTAGATTATTCTAAAAACTTGATCGATGAAGACAGAGCTGTTTTATATCCAGCGTTAAGCAGTATTTCAAATAAACCTGTCATACTTGATGATAAAAATATCAAAGAAAATATTTAGTAGTCATTAAATCATGTGAAAGACTTTTCCAACAAGGGGCGTCAAGGCCATTAGAAATAATATTCTGGTAAGCGTATTACTGATATGATCAATATTGGTGTTGGTGTTGGTGGGTAAAATCTTGACCCTCCAATGGTCACGGAGGCACTTAAACAATATAGTAATAATAGCGTTAATGTATATTACGTTTTAAATATTGATGACAGTCAAATTATTAATGTATTAAGACCATTAAATCCAGAGAAAGTACTATTTATTATTTCCAGTAAAACCTTTACCACCAAAGAAACCATAACCAATGCTAAAACAGTAATGAAATGGTTAATGTCTTCTTCATTTGATCAATCAACTATTACTAAACACTTTAGTGCGGTATATTCAAATAAAAAATACTACTGAATATGGTATCGCATCAGAAAATTTTTTCATATATAAAATTGGGGCGGCAGATATTTTTGTCTTTGGTCAGCGATTAGATACTGCCTTTAACATTAGATATAAGAATAAATCATTTAGCTTAAGTACATTTTTTTGCTCGTTTGATGGTTCTTTTAAAACCGACTAATTGAGTGATATATCCGGGTAAAAATATAACTTTTATCGAACTTCAATACAAAAAAAAGCTCGGTATCAGGAAAATAACTACTAATTTTACTAACCATCTCAGGAATAATTAGTAAGCAATTAGCAACAAAAAAAAGACCGATACATTACGTATCGGCCTTTTAATATTCTTTATCAAATTGAGTGGTGCGGATGGGGGGACTTGAACCCCCACGACCTAAGTCACCAGCCCCTCAAGCTGGCGCGTCTACCAATTCCGCCACATCCGCGCAATACTCAATTTGCTATTTTAAAATTTTTATCTTTTAACTAAGTTGAGGCTTAGCTAATTTAATCTGGAACCTTGCTACTATCTTCTTTCTTAGCCGGTTCATCTGATGCAGGTACATCGCTGTTTTGAACAGCTGGTAATGTAGTTGCTTCAAGGCTTTCACTAGGAATAGCATCAACAGCTTGTTCCGCAGGAACCGCTAAATTATTCCATTCATCAACAGACTTAGTCTTGTTGGCCGTTAAATTACCTAGGATTAAACTAATAGCGAAGAATCCTACCGCTAAATATGTTGTTGCTGACGTTAGGAAATTACCAGAGCCGCCTGAGCCAAAAACAGTAGCAGAAGATCCAGCACCGAAAGAGGCACCCATGTCTGCGCCTTTACCTTGCTGAATTAACACTAAGCCAATCAGGGCTAAAGCAATAAGTACGTAAACGATAATTAATACTTGATACAACATTTTATTTTCCTTTCGCTGCGGAACAAATAATTTTAAATTGTTCAGCTTTTAAACTAGCACCGCCAATAAGACCACCGTCTATATCAGTTTGTGCGAATAATTCTTCACAGTTAGCTGCGTTAACGCTACCACCGTAAAGTAATGGAACTTTATCCGAAACTAACTCACTTTGCTGAGCTAAAAATTGTCGAATAAACTGATGTGTTTCTTGTGCCATCGCACTTGATGCTGTTTTACCTGTTCCTATGGCCCAAACGGGTTCATAAGCAATAACAACATCAATAAATTTGTCTATACCAACTTCATCGATAACTGGCTGAATTTGTGCCGATAACACAGCTTCTGTTTCTCCGGTTACTCGTTCTACTTCGCTTTCGCCAATACATAATATTGGTGTTAAGCCAGCATTTAAAGCTGCATTCACTTTTTTAGCAACTTGCAAAGAGGTTTCTTTGTAGATACTTCTACGTTCAGAGTGACCCACTATTACATAGTTAATCGCTAGGTCTTGCAACATAGCTGTGGATATTTCACCGGTAAATGCACCACTTTCATGTTCACTCAGATTTTGTGAGCCGACATGAATAGCTTCATTTAACTTAGCTGCTTTTATTTTCTGATTAAGCTCAGATAAATAAACAAAGCTAGGACAAATAACGACATCAACGTGAGATGATAGTTTAACGTTTGCCAAACCTGAAACTATATTATCAACTAGGTCTGAGTCACCGTTCATCTTCCAATTTGCGGCTACAATTGCTTGTCTAGTCATTTATACCTCTTAGCCTAGGTTATTATCTTATGACATCAGTTAATATTTTAAAGAGGTCATTGCTAAAATGAAGCCGCAAGATAGTAACTAACCTAGGCAAAAGATACAAGTCTTTAACACATATCTTTTACTGGTTGCAGTTTTTTTATACTTATCGCGGCATTTAGCTATTGATAGTAGTGGTTAGTCTTGATAATTATTTAACAAGTTTGACAAAGTCAGCAATTTTGTTCGCTAATAAAGTCACTTCAACCCTATCTGGACCTTCAACCATTACACGTATAAGTGGCTCGGTACCTGATTTGCGTAATAATACTCGTCCACGACCAGTTAGTGTATCATTAACTTCATCAACGGCGGCTAGTACATCAGTATCATGTAAAGGGTTGTTTTTACCTGAAAAGCGAATATTAACCAGAAGTTGCGGCAACATGGTAATACCTTGGCGTAAGTCATGTAATGATTTTTTCTGTTTAGTTACCGCTGTTAACACGTTCAGTGCAGCTATAATACCATCACCAGTAGAACTGTGATTTAGGTTTATAACATGACCAGAGTTTTCTGCACCAAGTTGCCAACCTTTTACGTTTAATAATTCCATGACATGGCGATCACCAACATTACTGCGGACAAATTCAATGTCTAGTTCTTTTAAGGCTAACTCTAAGCCCATGTTACTCATTAAGGTACCTACAACTCCACCTTCTTTGCGACCCGATTTCAGATCGTTACACGCGATGATATAGATAATTTCGTCACCATCAATAACATAACCAGTATGATCAACCATCATAATACGGTCGCCATCACCATCAAGGGCAATACCTAAATCGGCGTTATGTTCAACAACCGCTTTGCTGATTGCGGCCATGGATGTTGCGCCACAACCATCATTAATATTGGTTCCGTTTGGTGAAGTACCAATCTCGATAACCGTAGCGCCTAATTCGCGAAATACATTTGGCGCTATGTGATACGTTGCACCATGCGCACAATCAACCACTATAGTTAAATCTTTTAATGAAATACGGCTCGGGAAGTTACTTTTACAAAACTCTATATAACGCCCCGCTGCATCGTTGATACGTGTTGCTTTGCCTAGTTTTGCTGATTCAACACAACCCATCGGATTATCTAATTCAGCTTCAATGGCTAATTCAACATCATCAGGTAGTTTCTGACCTGTACTTGAGAAAAATTTGATACCGTTGTCGTAAAAAGGATTATGCGATGCACTAATAACAATGCCGGCTTCGGCTCTAAATGTTTTAGTTAAATAAGCAATACCTGGCGTTGGCATTGGCCCAAGAAGCCCTACATCGATACCTGCTGCTGAAAATCCTGCTTCAAGTGCTGATTCAAGCATGTAACCTGAGATACGGGTATCTTTACCGATAAGTACCTTTTTAGTACCTTGTCCTGCAAGGACTCTACCTGCAGCATAACCTAGCTTCATCACAAATTCTGGCGTTATTGGGTATTGCCCAACTAATCCACGGATACCATCGGTACCAAAATATTTACGCTCAGACATACATTTACCTTATCTATTTTATTCTGTACAGCATTTATACGCTGCTATTTTTGTTAGTGTCACTAGAATTAATTATATTCATTTTACGGTATTAATTACTGATATTTAGCTGTCATGGATAATACCTTTAAGGCATCGACTGTTTCTTTAATATCATGTACACGAATTATGGTCGCGTTTTGCTGTGCGGCTATTATAGCGGTAGCAATGCTACCTGCAAGACGTTCATCAATATCACGCGCTAATAAGTTTCCTATCATTGATTTCCTCGATGTTCCCGATAACAAAGGTAAACCTAAATCATTAAACTGATTCAATTGAGCCAGTAGCTGATAATTTTGCTCTAGCGTTTTACCAAAGCCAAAACCTGGGTCAAGGATTATACGATTTCGTTTGATACCTGCGTTTTCACATATTTTAATTCGTTCGATGAAAAACTGCTTTATATCGCCAATAACATCATTATATTGTGGGTTTACTTGCATTGAACGCGGTAAGCCTTGCATATGCATTAAACATACAGGTACATCACTTTGGGCTAATACCGCTAAACAGCCTTCGTTCTGTAATGCTCTCACATCATTAATAATGTCAGCACTATAAGCAATGGCTTGTGACATGACCTCCGCCTTGCTGGTATCAATAGATACTTTGATATCAAAATTTGATTTAATCGCTTTAAGCAATGGTATAACACGTACTAACTCATCCTCTTCACTAACATCAACTGCACCTGGCCGGGTTGATTCGCCACCAATGTCGATAATATCAGCACCGTCGAGTATCATTTGTTCAACTTGTGCTAATGCTTTATCGAACGTGGCAAACTTTCCGCCATCGGAGAACGAGTCAGGGGTAACATTTAAGATACCCATAACTTGTGGCGAATTTGTAATGCTTTGGCTGCTTGATGATAATTTATTTTGAGTCATTACTTAATCTTTAGTCTTCTTATCAATACTTAAATACAAGCGTTATACATAACAAAAAGCCTCGATATTTACAGTAAATATCGAGGCTTTTTTATTTATTAAAAGCTCATTAGAAGCAAATTAACTTGATGGAGTGTCGCCGCTTGGCTTAGTCGTATCAGGTTTTACTTCAGGAGACTTTTCAGTGTCAACATCTATACTATCAACTTCAACTTCAGCATCTGTAGCTTTATCATCTTTGTTGTTATCTGAGTTAGTGTTTGAGCTATCTTTATCATAATCTGCAGGTTGACGAACTGGTTTACGCGCCATTAAATCTTCAACTTGTTTAGCATCAATGGTTTCATACTCCATTAATGCATCTTTCATGGCGTGTAAAATATCAATATTATCTTTCAATAAAGTTTCTGCTCGTTCGTAGTTACGATTAACAAAACCTTTGATTTCATCATCAATAGCACGTGCTGTCTCATCAGACATATTTGATTTTGAAGGACCGCCTACATACATTTGGTTTTCATCTTCAGCGTATAACATAGGTCCCATCTTTTCTGATAAGCCCCATTGAGTAACCATTTTGCGGGCTAACTCAGTCGCTCGTTCAATATCGTTTGATGCTCCAGTGGTTACTTTATCACGACCAAATATAAGTTCTTCAGCAATACGACCACCATAAAGTGCTGATATACGACTTTCTAAATGCTCTTTGGTAGAGCTATATTTATCTTGTTCAGGTAAATACATAGTAATACCTAGCGAACGACCACGGGGAATAATACTTACTTTGTATACCGGATCATGATCTGGAACTAGACACATAACAATAGCATGTCCTGCTTCATGATAAGCGGTATTTGCTTTTTCAGTTTCATCCATTACCATAGATTTACGTTCTGAACCCATCATGATTTTGTCTTTAGCTTTATCAAAATCAGACATTGATACCGTTTTTGCGTTACCACGAGCAGCGAATAAAGCAGCTTCGTTAACTAGGTTAGCTAAATCAGCACCTGAGAAACCTGGTGTTCCACGGGCGATTAACGAAGAAACCACATCATCACCTAATGGTACTTTACGCATGTGTACTTTAAGAATTTGTTCGCGGCCTTTAATATCAGGTAAACCTACAGTGACTTGACGATCAAAACGACCAGGACGAAGTAAGGCATCATCAAGTACGTCTGGACGGTTAGTTGCGGCAATAACGATTACGCCTTCATTACCTTCAAAACCATCCATTTCAACAAGCATTTGGTTGAGTGTTTGTTCACGTTCATCGTTACCACCACCCATACCAGCGCCACGTTTTCGACCTACCGCATCAATTTCATCGATAAAGATAATACAAGGTGCAGATTTTTTGGCTTGTTCGAACATATCACGTACACGTGATGCACCAACACCAACAAACATTTCAACAAAGTCAGAGCCTGAAATAGTAAAAAAAGGTACTTTCGCTTCACCAGCAATCGCTTTTGCTAATAAGGTTTTACCTGTACCTGGTTGACCAATAAGTAAAACACCTGAAGGAATACGTCCACCAAACTTTTGGAATTTTGTGGGTTCTCTGAGATAGTCAACAAGTTCAGCCACTTCCTCTTTCGCTTCGTCACAACCAGCTACATCGTCAAACGTTGTTTTAATTTGCTCGTCTCCCAATAAGCGAGCTTTAGATTTACCAAAAGACATAGCACCTTTACCACCACCACCTTGCATTTGACGCATGAAGAAAATCCATACACCAATAAGCAGAATCATAGGGAACCATGAAACGAAAATAGTTGTTAAGAAACTTGTTTCTTCAGGTAGCTTACCTTGGGCTTTTACGCCTTGCTTAACAAGATCATTAATTAAATCACGATCATAGCCCCCAGGTATAACGGTTTTGTATTCTTCACCACTACGTTTTTCACCTGTGATCACGCCATTTCTATCGACATTCGCATCGCGAATTTGTCCTTGACGTACATCCTGAATGAAGCGGGTATAGTCCATTGCTTGGTCTTTCGATGTATCAGGAGAAAAGCTCTGAAATACACTCATCAAAACAACTGCAATTACTAACCATAAAATAAGATTTTTTGCCATATCGCTCAACTTAGTGACCTCTTTTGATATTTAATATGTTTATAAGAATGAATCTATTCTAGTCTATTGTGCCTAATTTACTACAATTCAAGGCTAGCCGCTATTTAACTTTAGTTGTGAGTAACAACTAGTTACAACTTACCTGCAGAAATCGGCTTAGCCTTTATAGCCAGTGCCTACCAGATAAACTTCTCGAGAGCGTGCTCTTGATGAATCAGGCTTGCGGGTTTTGACCGTTTTAAATACTGCACGGGTAGCTTTCATATACTCTTCAAAACCAGCACCTTGGAATACTTTTGCTACAAATGCGCCATTAGGCTTTAATACCTGGCTACACATATCTAACGCTAACTCGACTAAATACATGCTACGCGCTGAGTCAGCACTTTCATTGCCTGTCATATTTGCTGCCATGTCAGACATAACCACATCAATATTTTTACCTGAAATACGTTTTAATAACGTATCGAGTACTTCCTCTTCACGAAAATCACCTTCAAGAAAGTCGACACCGACAATGGCATCCATAGGTAAAATATCACAGGCGATAACTTGTCCTTTATCACCAACAACTTTAACAGCATACTCAGACCAACCTCCAGGGGCTGCACCTAAATCAACAACTTTCATACCGGGTTTAATCAATTTATCTTTAATATTGATTTCTTCAAGTTTAAAAACTGCGCGTGATCGTAAACCTAAACGTTGCGCTTTTTTTACGTATTCATCATCAAAGTGTTCATCTAACCACTTTTGACTACTGGCTTTGTGTTTTTTATTTGTCATGTTTTTGCTTACTCACAATAACTTAGAAATATTTTCGTATTTAATTATTAGTATCATACCAATTCTAATAAATTTATTCCTAACTTAGCGCTATGTCAGGGAAGTTAGAATAAAAAAATTTTGTGTTGGTCAAGGTCTATTGATCTTTCCCGGTTAAATTTTGTTAGAGATAAAAGCGTTTTGATCGCGGCAAGTATTATGTTGCCTAGTTACTCTAAGCAAGTACTACTCAACAAAGAATAAAACGCCTTTAGCTAAATCCTTTGAACAACGCTGGTTAGAGATTTTTATGGCGTTATGGTTTTTTTAGATGCAGTAACCACATGACAAAGTCTCTGCTCCATATAAATACCTAACAAATAGCTACAAAAAAATATCGAAAGTTCAACAGACCCTAGTTATTCTAAACAGAAAAAATTTTGTGCGATTGTCACTGACTTGACAAGCTCCCAATGGCCAAGCTTAAAAGGCTCATATGCTATTATCTTGATTTTGACAAGAACGCTATATGTATGTAACTTATCAAAGAATACAGGAGCATATTCTCCTGAATAACCATTATCATCAATCAATACCTTGCCTCTAAGCCTTTTTCATTGTCGCTGAGTAGGAAAAAACTTAATAGACTTGGTATTAGTCACTAGATAAGGGTAAAATAGCCGCAATTCAAGGCAACAGATAACGAAATTTAGTAATGAGCTTAAACAAAAAACAAATTCAGCACCTTAAAGGTACTGCACATTCTTTAAAACCAGTAGTTTTACTTGGAAATAATGGTTTAACAGAAGCCGTTGTAGCTGAGATTGATTACGCACTTAACCACCATGAGTTAATCAAAATTAAAATTCCAACTGATGATAAAGAAACTAAGGCGTTAATCGTTGAAGCTATTTGTCGTGAAACCAAATCGACTCAAGTACAAGTGATTGGTAAGACTTTAGTTATCTATCGTGAAAGTGCAGAAAAGAAGATTAGAATTCCTAAAGTATAAGTTTACTTTGGCTTTTGCTTTTTGCTTTGCCTGATAAATAGATAAAAAATGACAGCCATGGCTGTCATTTTTTATGCCTGATAAATAGGGGATTACTTCTTAATAGCGTCACCCTGATCTACGATAGTTACCACTTTTTGAATCAGCTTTACTCGGCCTGAATCAACCAATGCTTTTCTTAATACATATTCAATTTGAGCATTAACACTGCGTAGTTCGTCATCAGACCAACGCTGCATTGCTGCTAAAACCTCAGGGTTAATTCTAAGTGGGAAGCTTTTCTTAGCTGCCATACGATGTCCTATTACGACTAAAAAATTATTACTTAAAAAATTAATAGCTAAAAAATTAATATAAGCTGCCGGTATTCACTACTGGCTGAGTACTTTTATCACTACACAGCACGACCAATAAATTACTGACCATAGCTGCTTTACGTTCTTCATCAAGCTCAACAATAGCCTTTTCTGATAATTGTGCTAACGCCATCTCTACCATACTAACAGCACCATCAACGATAAGTCTACGTGCGGCAATAATGGCAGAAGCTTGTTGTCTTTGTAACATAGCATGAGCAATTTCAGGCGCATAGGCTAAATGGCTTATGCGTGCTTCGTGTACTTTTACTCCCGCTTTTTCTAAGCGTGCTTGTATTTCAATGATTAAAGCTTCAGAAACTTCTTTAGGATGACTTCTTAAAGCGACTTCATCACTACCGTGTTGATCATAAGGATAACTTACCGCCATATTTCTAAGGGCTGACTCAGATTGAATAGTAACAAAACTATTGTAATCATCTACTTCAAACATTGCCTCAGCGGTATCATCTACCGACCATACAACAACCGTAGCGATCTCAATAGGGTTACCATGATTGTCATTTACTTTCATTTGGTTAGATTCAAAGTTTCGAATACGTAATGAAATATTTTTACGCATAAATAGCGGAATGGTCCAACGTAAACCGCATGCCTTTACCGATCCTACATAACTACCAAAAAAAGTCATAACCTTTGCTTGGTTAGGTTGCACCATAAAAAAACCAGGGACTGCGACAACGGTAAGTATAAAAATAACGACGGTGACTATTTCTATATTAGCCGTTGCTGCCTGGCTAATAATAAATACTATTGCCGCTAACAAAGCAATAAAAACGCTATAACCACTAATTGAAAAACCTATATTCTCGTTCATACTAATTCCTTTAATGAATTAAAGTGATATCATTTTGATATCACAAAAGATACTATTGTTCTTATTAGTTTGCAAGTCGATAATTACTTTATATAAGCTAGGAATAATTTTACCGCTTCTTAGTTAAGTAGACACCCATAAAAAAGGCCAAAAACATTACGTTTTTAGCCTGTTATCTAAACAGTTAAGCTGTATAGAGTGTCCTAATTGCTATTTAACAAAGCGAGTTAGATATGCTCAACGGCAACAATTTCATACTCAACTACACCACCAGGAATAGTTATTTCAATTTCGCTATCAACTTCTTTGCCAATTAATCCACGAGCAATAGGGGAGTTAACTGAAATACGACCTGTTTTAAAGTCCGCTTCATCATCGCCAACAATTTGATAAGTCACTTCAACTTCGGTATCAAGGTTCAATAAGGTAACCGTAGTGCCGAAAATAACTTTACCGTGGTTAGGTATTGCCTTTACATCAATTACTTGGGCGTTACATAAACGACCTTCAATATCTTGAATGCGACCTTCACAAAAACCTTGCTCTTCTTTTGCAGCATGGTATTCAGCATTTTCTTTTAAATCGCCATGCTCACGTGCCGTAGCAATATCTTTTACTATACGTGGGCGCTTTTCTGTTTTTAACACTTTAAGCTCTTCATGTAATAAATCAGAGCCACGAAGGGTCATTGGATATTTAATCATAATTATCTTCTTATTCTAACAATAAAGGTGGTCAACCTACTTTTATACAGGGATAACCACCTTTTAAAATATTTTAGATAAGGCTCAATTCACTGTAAAATAAAAGCCTTATTCACCTAGTTTATAATGTGCTGTGCAATTCTTGCACGGTACGCACAGTACTCATTTCATCTGCAGCATGCGCCATACAAGTAGCAAATGCAGCATTTAATGTTGTAGTATAAGCAACTTTATAACGTAATGCACCACCACGTAGAGCTTTAGAATCTTCAATAGCTTTACGGCCTTCTGTCGTATTAATAATGTAGTTGTACTCACTATTTTTTATTCTATCAAGAATATGTGGACGACCTTCGTGCACTTTATTTACTAAACGACATGGAATATTAGCTTCTCCTAAAATTACTGCGGTACCATGGGTAGCATCGAGTTCATACCCTAGGGCAACTAATTGCTTAGCTAAATCAACCACTCGTACTTTATCACTATTACGAACAGAGATTAACGCTCGACCTGATTTTGGTACCGATACACCAGCACCTAAACATGCTTTGGCATAGGCTTCTTCAAAGGTATCACCAACACCCATTACTTCACCTGTTGAACGCATTTCTGGGCCAACTAAAGGATCACTACCATGGAATTTGTTAAACGGAATAACTACTTCTTTCACAGAGAAATACTTAGGAATAACTTCCTTGGTAATACCCTGCTCTTTCAGTGATTTACCCGCCATTACCCGTGCGCCTACTTTAGCAAGTGGTACAGAGGTTGCCTTTGAAACAAACGGAATAGTACGTGCTGCACGTGGGTTAACTTCAATGATATAAACTTCATTGTCTTTAACCGCCATTTGCGTATTCATTAAACCAATAACACCTAGCTCAAACGCTAAATCAGTTACTTGCTTACGCATAACATCCTGGATTTCTGGGCTTAGGCTATAGGCTGGTAATGAACAGGCGCTATCACCTGAGTGAACACCGGCTTGTTCAATATGCTGCATAATGCCGCCAATAACTACATCAGTGCCATCACAGACAAGATCAATATCAACTTCAATCGCATTATCAAGGAAGTGATCAAGCAATACAGGTGAATCGTTAGAAACACTTACGGCTTCTGTCATGTAACGACGTAAGTCGTCTAAATCATAAACAACTTCCATCGCTCGGCCACCTAAGACATAAGATGGACGTACTACTAACGGAAAGCCAATACCTTCAGCTTTCGCCATGGCTTCTTCTAATGAAGTTACTGTGGCATTTTCTGGTTGTAATAAACCTAAACGATCAACGGCTTGTTGGAAACGTTCCCTATCTTCGGCTCTATCAATAGCGTCTGGAGAGGTGCCAATAATTGGTACACCAGCAGCTTCTAAAGCACGTGCTAATTTAAGTGGTGTTTGACCACCGTATTGCACGATAACGCCTTTAGGCTTTTCAATACGTACTATTTCAAGGACATCTTCAAAGGTAATAGATTCAAAATATAAACGGTCTGAGGTATCGTAATCAGTAGAAACAGTTTCAGGGTTACAGTTAACCATGATTGTTTCATAACCGTCTTCACGCAGTGCTAATGCGGCATGAACACAACAGTAATCAAATTCAATACCTTGACCAATACGGTTAGGGCCACCACCTAAAATCATAATTGATTCTTTGTCGGTAGGGTTTGATTCACATTCTTCATCGTATGTTGAATACATATAAGCCGTATCAGAGCTAAACTCTGCAGCACAGGTATCAACACGTTTATACACTGGGAAAATATCTGCATTATGACGTTTTTTACGTACTTCAGCTTCAGATACACCAATAAGATCAGCTAAACGTGAATCGGCAAAACCTTTACGCTTAAGTTTACGAAGATACTCAGGGTTTAATATTTTTAAACCGCCTTCACTGACTTTTGCTTCTTCTAAAACAATGTCTTCAATTTGTACTAAGAACCAACGGTCAATCATTGTTGTTCTATAAACGTCTTCAACTGTTAAGCCTAAACGGAACGCATCAGCTACATACCAAATACGGTCTGAACCAGCTTCTTGCAGCTCGTGCATTATTTTAGTTTTAGCACCCGGCTGAGTTACATCAACAATTGAATCAAAGCCATTTACGCCAACTTCTAAGCCGCGTAATGCTTTTTGTAAAGACTCTTGTTGGTTACGGCCAATAGCCATTACTTCACCAACAGATTTCATTTGCGTCGTTAATCTGTCTTCACAACCTGCGAATTTTTCGAAGTTAAAACGTGGGATCTTAGTTACAACGTAATCGATGGTTGGCTCAAATGATGCTGGTGTTTTGCCACCAGTAATATCGTTGCTTAACTCATCTAGCGTATAACCTACCGCTAACTTAGCAGCGATTTTAGCAATAGGGAAACCTGTTGCTTTTGACGCTAATGCTGATGAACGCGATACACGTGGGTTCATCTCGATAATAACCATACGGCCAGTTTCAGGACAAATACCAAACTGTACGTTTGAACCACCTGTTTCAACACCAATCTCACGTAAAACAGCTAAAGAAGCGTTTCGCATGATTTGGTATTCTTTATCAGTTAATGTTTGCGCCGGTGCAACAGTAATTGAATCACCGGTGTGAATACCCATTGGATCTATGTTTTCAATGGCACAAATAATGATACAGTTATCATTTTTGTCGCGAACCACTTCCATTTCATATTCTTTCCAACCGATTAATGATTCATCGATTAGTAGTTCTGATGTTGGAGAAAGGTCTAAACCACGGGTACAAATTTCATCAAATTCTTCAACGTTGTATGCGATACCACCACCGGTGCCGCCCATGGTAAATGAAGGACGTATAATACAAGGGAAACCTAATATTTTACTTGCCGCGTGCGCTTCTTCAATAGTATGGACAATTTCAGCATTTGGCGTATCAAGACCAATGGCTTTCATTGCTTTGTCAAAACGACTACGGTCCTCTGCTTTATCAATTGCGTCAGCAGTAGCACCAATCATTTCAACATTGAATTCTTTTAATACGCCTTTGGCTTCAAGTTCTAAAGCACAGTTTAATGCGGTTTGACCACCCATAGTAGGTAGAACAGCACAAGGACGTTCTTTTTCAATAATATTACGTACAACTTCCCAGTGAATTGGTTCGATATAAGTCGCATCGGCCATATCCGGGTCTGTCATTATTGTTGCTGGGTTAGAGTTAACTAAAATAACTCGATAACCTTCTTCACGAAGTGCTTTACACGCTTGAGCGCCAGAATAATCAAACTCACAGGCTTGGCCAATAACGATTGGACCTGCACCTAAGATCAAGATACTTTTTAAATCAGTACGTTTTCCCATTATTTTCTCTCTTCTCTTGTCTGTCGGTTTAAGCGTTGCTTGACTTGTTTGGCTTGTAGATTTGGATTAAATCGATAAAGTGATCAAATAATGGCGCTGCATCATGTGGACCAGGACTTGCTTCAGGGTGACCTTGGAAGCTAAATGCTGGTTTATCTGTACGATGAATACCTTGCAATGAATCATCAAATAATGATTTATGGCTAACGGTTAAGTTACTTGGTAAGTTTTCTTCGTTGACTGCAAAGCCATGGTTTTGTGCAGTAATCATTACTACATCACGTGCGAAGTCTTTCACCGGGTGGTTAGCGCCATGATGACCAAACTTCATTTTTACTGTGCTTGCACCACTTGCTAGGCCAAGTAATTGATGACCTAAACAAATACCAAAAATAGGTATTTCAGTTTCTAGGAAAGACTGGATAGCAGAAATTGCATAGTCACATGGCTCTGGATCACCAGGTCCATTTGATAAGAATATGCCATCTGGGTTCATCGCAAGTACTTCATTTGCTGGTGTTTGTGCTGGTACTACAGTTAATTTACAACCACGGTCAACTAACATACGCAAGATGTTGTGTTTCGCGCCAAAATCATAGGCTACAACATGGAATTCAAATTTTTCTGGTTGAGTAAAGCCTGTACCGGTGTTAGCACCATTGCTTAGATCAAGAGTCCAGCTACCACTCGTCCATTCATATTGTTCTTTAGTAGAAACAACTTTCGCTAAATCCATGCCTTTGAGACCAGGGAATGCTTTCGCTTTTGTTAGCGCATCAGCCGTACCTTGGTTAAGAAGGCTTTCATCGTTGGTTTCATCAAGTGTTAAGATACATCCGTTTTGAGCACCTTTTTCACGTAAAATGCGTGTTAACTTACGTGTATCGATATCAGCAATACCTAAGATATTATGATCGATTAGGTAGTCACTTAAATTCTGTTCATTTCGAAAGTTACTAGCAAGTAATGGCAAATCACGAATCACAAGGCCTTTAGCAACAATGCTGTTAGACTCTTTATCTTCGCTATTAGTACCAGTGTTACCTATGTGTGGGTAAGTCAGGGTAATAATTTGCTCTGCATAAGATGGATCGGTAAGGATTTCCTGATAACCTGTCATAGAAGTGTTAAATACCACTTCCCCAACAGCCGACCCTTGTGCACCAATTGCGGTGCCTTTAAAAACAGTGCCGTCTTCAAGCACTAAAATAGCAGATGTAGCCAATGTAACCTCCAAAGAAGAAATAAACGTAAACGCGTATGTAACAGCAAGTGCTCTATGCAATTGCCTATTATACTAAGTTGATTAAGTTCTTTCATACTTAGCGAAATTAAAAGACTTATAGACAAAATATTGATTACAAAGAACAATAATTATATTGTCAAGATCAATGACGCCGTATATGAGCATGTTAAATTCACCCTTCTCAAGCTTGATCGAAGCCTTCTAACTAGGTTAAGTTTATTGGATTTAGCATGACTAAACCTAAATAAACTTACCTTGTTATTAAATATCGAGCAAAGCTCTGAGTTGAGAAGAAATTTAATCAACTTGGTATACAGTACTTCCTGTACAAATAAAGATGTCAAAAGTCACTTTTTTAGTTAAATTTTTGACAAAATCCACTTATTTTACGCTTGTACTCTAGTTTCGTCTAGTAATAAAATATAAAAATTCAGTCTTTCTTAGCTTTTCCTAGCATTTACTAGCCAAAGGCCTGAAAAGACCACTTATCTATCGTAAATATAGCTAATACCTAGGCATTAACGTTAATCTTTTAATCCAAGTACGTCTTGCATATCATAAAAGCCTACATCAGCATCTTTTAACCAAAATGCTGCACGCATAGCCCCTAGCGCAAATGTCATTCGAGAACTCGCTTTATGGGTAATTTCAAGTCGCTCACCGAGATCAGCAAAAATGGCCGTATGTTCACCCACAATGTCTCCTGCCCTGACCGTTGCAAAACCAATAGTTTCTCTGTTACGTTCTTCAGTTATGCCTTCACGACCATAAACAGCAACTTTATTAAGATCACGCCCTAACGTATCAGCAATGACTTGGCCAATTTTTACTGCTGTTCCAGACGGTGCATCTTTTTTAAATCGGTGATGCGCTTCAAAAATTTCTATATCAGTATAGTCGCCAATTGCTTTAGCGGTAATTTGTAGTAACTTAAACATTAAATTAACGCCAACACTGGTGTTAGGCGCTAAAATGACAGGCATTTTTTTACCTGCTTGTTCAATAACTTGTACTTGCTCATCAGAGAACCCTGTAGTACCTATAACGAGAGACTTTTTGTTTTCATTACACCAAATAAGGTTTTCTAAAGTTGTCTCTATCGAAGTAAAATCAATAAAAACATCAGCGGCAGCTAATTGCCTTAATTCTGTTGATGTTTTAATGCCTATGGCACCAATACCCGATAATTCTCCTAAATCAAAATCGACAAAAGATGAGCTACTACGTACACTACCACCTACCAATTCAATACTTGCATGCTCATGAGCTGCCTGAATTAGATTACGTCCCATACGACCACTGCAACCTAAAATAGCTACTTTTACTTTCATAATGTTCTCTACTGTTCTTTTGATAAGAGCGACAACCGCCGATAAATGTTGTTTAAATATTTAATACTGCATAAAGCTAATGATGTAAAACTAACACTTATTCACAGTGTC
>JBKEHN010000054.1:0-18047 GCA_046710905.1 Colwellia sp. | reverse complement strand
AGTGGCAATAATTTTCGATAAATCTTGAGTCATATTGAGTTATCCTTTGTTAAGGATATTAGATCATAAAATTATCGGAATTGGTATAAGATATTCACTCATCCTATGCAGAGCAGCTCGATTCGAAAGTTACTCTCTAGGTTTAACCACTGTAGATCTTTAAAAGAAAAACTGTGTACTGATAGTAATGCGATCTAGCTTGGATTTGTACGTTACTAAAAAATTAAGTAAGTAGTATAAAATTGTATTTTCTACTGACCTATTTAAATCTTATAATATTTAATTAGAAATATATATTGTTCAAAATCAGTCTATTCAATAATCCTCATCTACTAATATTATTAATATACTCAGTTTAATTCACAATATTCCTTGTATTTTGTATGTATTATAAGGGTTAATATTATTCTATTAATCCTTATAATTTACTCGCTAAATAACAATATGCCTTTGTTTAACTATGACTTGTAGGTCATTGCTCATAAGTATACAACTCAAAGTAGAGGATTCTCAATACTTAGGCACCTTACAATTATAATTTATAATTAGTAATACAATTTTAGGTATTCTTTTCGAAATTCCTACAATTAGCTCATCTTAGCTTTTCTTAGCTATATAATTAAAGTCCTCTAGTCGATTAAGTATCCCCTGACCTTTTTTATATTAAAACTAAGTGTTGTTAATAATACATTTTATATAAAAATAATTTCTGCCAATTATCATGCAATCCAAGATTCTCCCTTGAATTATTTATCGTTAACCCCACATAGTTCCTAACAACTTTTTAAAAGTACATAATTTTACACCGGAGATACTTTAGATGTCAGAAACCAATCAAGTAAAAAATCATGCGTTTGCATCAGACAACGCGAAAATATTACAATTAATGATTCACTCACTATATTCAAATAAAGAAATATTTTTGCGTGAGTTAGTATCTAACGCCGCTGATGCTGCAGATAAGCTTCGTTTTAAAGCATTATCAGATAATACATTGTATGAAAACGATGGAGAGCTACGAGTCCGTGTTAGCTGTAATAAAGAAAACAATACCTTAACAATTTCTGACAATGGCATCGGTATGAACGTTGACGAAGTTATTGAGCATTTAGGTACTATCGCAAAATCTGGTACTGCTGAGTTCTTCTCGCAACTTTCAGGTGATCAAGCATCAGACTCACAACTTATTGGTCAATTTGGTGTTGGTTTTTACTCTGCATTTATTGTTGCTGATAAAGTAACTGTTCGTACACGTAAAGCAGGTGATAATGTTACGGATGGTGTTGAATGGATCAGTGCTGGTGAAGGTGAATTCACTACGGCTACAATAGATAAGACTAATCGTGGTACTGATATTATTCTTCATTTAAAAGAAGATGAATCAGAATACGCTGATGACTGGCGGTTAAAGTCTATTGTAACTAAATACTCAGATCACATTTCTGTATCAGTTGAAATGTTAACTGCAGAAGTTCCTGCGGTTGAAGCTGTAGCTGAAGTGACGGATGAAAAAGATAATGTAACAAGACCAGCTATTGAAGCAGTTGATGCTATTCCTGCACTTTGGGAACCTGTTAATAAAGCCACTGCTTTATGGACACGTGAAAAATCTGATATTACAGATGAAGAATATAAGGAATTCTACAAGCACGTTTCGCATGACTTTGGTGATCCTTTACTGTGGGAACATAATCGAGTAGAAGGTAAAACAGAATATACATCTCTTCTTTATGTGCCAGCTAAAGCACCATTTGATATGTACAATCGTGAAAAACAACATGGTTTAAAGTTGTTTGTACAGCGCGTATTTATTATGGATGATGCAGAACAATTTATGCCAACCTACTTACGCTTTGTAAAAGGTCTTCTGGATTCTAACGATTTACCTTTGAATGTTTCTCGTGAAATTTTACAAGATAATAAGGTTACCCAAGCTATTCGTAAAGGCTGTACTAAACGTGTACTGAAAATGTTAGAAAAACTAGGCAATAACGATGCTGAAAAGTATCAAGGTTTTTGGGATGAGTTTGGGCAAGTATTAAAAGAAGGGCCAGCTGAGGATCAATTTAATAAAGAACAAATCGCAGGTTTACTTCGTTTTGCTTCTACTGATCAGGATTCAACTACACAAAATGTCTCTATCGCTTCTTATATTGAGCGTATGAAAGAAGGTCAGGATAAAGTTTATTTTGTTGTTGCTGATAGCTTTGAAGCTGCCAAGAACAGTCCTCATTTAGAAGTCTTCCGTAAGAAGGGTATTGAAGTATTACTGATGTCAGATCGCATTGATGAATGGTTAGTTAGTCATTTAACAGAGTTCAATGGTAAACAATTACAGTCAGTCACTCGTGGTGGACTTGATCTTGGCGATATGGACGACGCTGAAACAAAAGAAGCTCAACAGAAGCTTGAAAAAGAGTATGACTCTGTTGTTAAACGCATTAAAGGAAGTTTGGAAGGTAAAGTTAAGGAAGTTAAACTTTCTCAACGCTTAACTGAATCACCAGCATGTATTGTTGCAGATGATGATGACATGAGCAGCCAAATGGCGAAGCTAATGGCATCAGTAGGTCAAGAAGTGCCTGCTACATTACCTATCTTTGAGATTAATGCTGAACATGCACTGATTAAACATGTCGCTGATGAGCAAGATGATGACATGTTCAATCAATGGGTTGAAGTATTATTTGAACAAGCGATGTTAGCAGAACGCGGTAGCTTAAAAGATCCAGCAAGCTTCGTTTCACGGTTGAATAAGCTAATGCTAAATCTTACAAAGTAAATTCTATATTCTTTACATAAGATTTAGATAATACTTTAGTCTAAAAAGGGAGGGTTTCATGGATGAAACACCTCCTTTTTTGATCAATAGCTCTTTCACTACTTGTTTGCACATAGCCTAACTTGTATAGTGTCTGACGGTTTTATTGTAAACCTAAGAAATATTACCTTTGTTCGATCAAACAGAGTATTTTGTTATTTAATAAAGGTAATACTTACTTTAACACTTCAATAATCAATTTAAGGTTATATAATATGCGCATTGTTTTATTAGGTGCTCCAGGCGCTGGTAAAGGCACCCAAGCACAATTTCTAATGGCTAAATTTGGTATCCCACAAATCTCAACGGGGGATATGCTACGCGCTGCTATTAAAGCAGGGTCAGAGCTAGGTAACAAAGCTCAAGCAGTAATGGATGCAGGACAGTTAGTTTCTGATGATCTGATTATAGGATTAGTCAAAGAGCGTATAGCTCAAGATGATTGTAAAGCCGGTTTTCTACTTGATGGTTTTCCACGTACCATCCCACAAGCAGATGCTATGAAAGATAATGACATTAAAGTAGACCATGTACTTGAGTTTGATGTACCTGATGAAGTCATTGTCGAGCGTATGGCAGGTCGTCGTGTACATTCTGGTTCAGGACGTGTTTATCACCTTGTTTACAATCCACCAAAAGTTGAAGGAAAAGATGATGTTTCGGGTGATGATCTATCTATTCGTCCCGATGATGAAGAAACAACAGTTCGTAAACGCTTAGCTATTTATCACCAGCAAACTAAGCCGTTAGTTGACTTCTATCAACTAGAAGCTAAATCAGGTAATTGCCGCTACTTAACTATTGATGGCACTCAAGCTGTTGAAAAAGTTAACCAATTATTATTAAATCAGTTAGCTTAAATTATAATAATTTAGTTAATAAAAACTCGCTAAAGCGAGTTTTTTTATATTAGCTATACTCTACTAATTTAGAATTTTTTAATACCATCTGAGTTACTACACCCAGTGTTATTCTCGAATCATAGCTATGTGTGGAATATCATCTTCAAGGTACATGTCTGATACTTGATTGAAACCATGCTTTTGATAATAAGCTTTTAAATGCTGCTGCGCAGAAATTTTAATAATTTCATTAGTAAAATGTTGCTGGCAAATTTTTAATCCTTCAGTCATTAACTCATGACCTAAGCCACTACCTCTTGCTTGATATGCTGTTACAACGCGGCCAATACTAACATGGTTAGGATAATTCTGCCCCTTTGGTAAAATGCGTAGATACGCAACAAGTTGCTCTGCTTGATAACCTAGTAGGTGCTTTGTTTGAGGATGTCTGTCTAACAGGTCTTTTTTACCATCTAAATCGGGATAAAAACAAGTTTGTTCAACAACAAAAACATCAATGCGTAATTTTAGTACATCATATAATTGGTTGAGTGATAATTCTTCAAATCTTTTGGTTTGCCAAATAGTTTTTATCATAATAATTAATATCTTTGATCAAATTTTAGTAGTTTTAAGTAACCATAATACTTGCGGTCATTAAGATAATCTTTAATTTCTTTCTTACACTTCCTAATACATAGCTTAGGGAATTCAGTTGTAATTACTTTACTTAGAGCATAAGAATCAAGAAAAAGTAAATATCCTAGTGGCAAGTAACTTGGATTAAAATAACATTAGTAAATAGTTGCTCTAACCTAGCTCACTATAAAAAGTTTGTTCACCGTAACAGTTTTGTAACTCCAGTAAAAGTTTATCACCATATTTCTTTATTGCTCTACGTTTAAATATAGCCAGTCCTTAGCCGTCACTTATTGTAGTACCTCATATTGATAACGTGATTGTTATATAAACAATATTTTAGGTTGAATTATCCATTATTATTTTGAAATATGTTACTACATGTTATTCAAAAATTCGATAACTGATGAAGGATTAATAATTGATGAGATAGAGTGATTTACTAAGGATTTATTATTTTGACTATATAAGTCAGTATCGACAAAAAACCAGCTTGTTGATATGCTTTTACACTAACATCTTGTTTACGAAGTATTGCCAAACCTTTATTAATTGCTAGAAAAACCTCTTGCCCCTTAGGATGTTCGCTACTAATAACGAAATGTCGTAAGTTTTTAAGTACAACACTAATATTTTTCACTGGTACTAAATGGACTTTACCCATAGTAAAGCTTTGATCAGGGGTAGAGTTAAATGGCCTCAAGATAAAATCTATCCATTATATATTTACTATTCGTACCATGGAAAGCCAAGAGTCCTCTCGAGTAAGGCTTTTAAGAGGTAACTGTTGTAATGTGCTCCAATCTATACGCCATTTAGGGGTTGATGTAGCGGTTAATTCAGCTATATCAGTTAATTGATTAACTGCCAGTGTTTTGCTGTTTAGCGGGCTTGTATATATACCCGATATGTACTCACCATTTCGGATCACTTCGTCAGAAATATAGACCTTATTTGCCAGAGGGAGAGCATCTTGATACCAATAGGAATCAAAACTAATCAGTAGTTGACCATGTTGTAACATCTTAGTATTACGAAAATTAACCTTACCTGGTGCATAACTGAAGCGATGCTCAAAGCCACCCAGTTCGAATGCTTTCTTGGCAATAATCATGTCAACTACATTGCGGCGGATATTCTCACCTGATAAGTTATCTATTAAGCTAACATCTCTATCAGCAACAAAGTCTAGGTAGTCAAGGTAGACATGATCACCAATATAGATAAATACACTCTGATTTCTAGCACACGCATTTTGTGTAATGAACAAAACAGTAAAAATGAGTAGTACTTTTAAATAGCTCCCGATGAAGGCTAAAAGTTGAATTTTTCATGAAGAACGCCGTCTAATTATTTACTACATTACTGGTGTTAACTAAAAGCATCCTTGTCGTATTAAAGATAACAAGGATGCTACGATTTAGCAAAATAGCTTAAACAATTACTATGGTAGTGGGACTATTTTTTATGACGTGCTTGTAATACAGTCATCACTTCAGACAGTTCAATTTTTTGATCAGCAAGTAATACCAGTGTGTGGTAAAACAAATCAGCACATTCACCTAACAAGTCTTCTTTAGTCTCAGCGACAGCAGCAAGTGCTACTTCAACGCCTTCCTCACCAACTTTCTGTGCTATTTTAGTGGTACCACGAGATAATAAATGAGCAGTGTAACTTTCCTTAGGATCATCACCCTTTCGTTGTTCAATAACTTGCTCAAGCTGGCTTAGAAAGTTTTGTTGAGTTAGTTTTTGCTCAGGGAAACAAGACTCAGTACCTAGATGGCAAGTTGGGCCAATCGGAGTACAAGCGATAAGTAGACTATCGTTATCACAATCAGTCAAGACCTGCTGTACTGCTAAGAAGTTACCAGACGTTTCACCTTTAACCCATAAAGCTTGTTTTGAGCGGCTAAAAAAAGTCGCTTTACCCGTAGCTAACGTAGCCGTTAGTGAGGCTTGGTTCATATAACCTTGCATTAATACTGCGCCTGTTGCCGCGTGTTGAACAATGGCAGGAATTAAGTTATCCATCTTCTGCCATGCTAACGCATCGATATTCTCTTGGTTTACTAACATGGTCTTACCTCAATATTTTGGTCTTTTAAATAATCTTTTAAATCTTTAATCGCAATCACACCTTTATGGAAAACTGATGCGGCTAGTGCGCCATCAACATCTGCTTGCAGGTAAACATCACTAAAATGCTCTATATTACCAGCACCACCAGAGGCGATTAAAGGCACACTACAAACTGCTCTTGCTTGCTTCAATTGTTCAATATCATAACCTTGACGAACACCATCTTGATTCATGCAGTTTAAAACAATTTCACCAGCGCCTAAACTCACTACATTTTGAATCCAATCGAAGGTGGTCCAGCCTGTTTGTTGCGTACGTTTTTCATCACCAGTAAATTGGTAGACCTGATATTCACCTTTGCTATCGTTAGCATCTTTGTTATAAAAACTATCAACACCAACAACAATACACTGCTGGCCAAAAACGTCAGCTAAGCGAGTAATGAGTGCTGGATCTCTTAGCGCTGGAGAGTTGATGCTAATTTTATCAGCGCCCATCATTAAAATTTCTCTAGCATCAGCTTCGCTTTTTATACCGCCAGCAACACAGAAAGGAATATCAATAACTTCGGCGATACGACTTACCCAGCTTTTATCAACAACTCGACCATCTGAGCTTGCGGTAATATCATAAAAAACAAGTTCATCAGCGCCAGCATCGGCATATTGCTTAGCTAATGGAACAATATCGCCAATAATTTCATGGTTACGAAATTGCACACCTTTGACTACTTTACCATCACGAACATCTAAGCAGGGAATAATTCTTCTAGCCAACATTAGCTTTCTCCACTTGCGGCCAACATGCGATAGCCTCTTCTAAAGTGAATTTACCTTCAAGCAGTGAACGACCTAATATGACACCACTTACACCCGTTGGAATTAATGCCTTAATATCATCTAAACTGCCAATACCGCCTGACGCTTGCCAATCTATTTCAGGATACTTTGCACAAACCTCAGCATACAAATCAACATTAGTACCCGTTAAGGTACCGTCTTTACTAATGTCAGTACACAATACATGTTTTATGCCTGCATCTTGATATTGAGTAAGTAAATCTTCTAGGTTAACACCACTATCTTCAATCCAGCCATGGGTTGGAAGTGTCTTATTACCTTGGGCATCAATTTTAATATCAAGTGCTAGCACAATTTTTTCGCAGCCATATGTTTTAAGCCATTGTGTGACAAGTTCTGGTTGTTTAATCGCTAAACTACCTATAACTACTCGATCAGCACCCAATGCTAATAGTTGTTTTACATCATCTTCACAACGAACACCACCACCGACTTGAATAGTCATTGATGGGTGTTTTACCACTGTTTTCAACGTTTCTAGTTGACGTCTTGTACTGTCTTTTGCACCATCTAAATCAACAAAGTGCATAACCGTAGCACCTGATTTAGCATAAGATTTTTGGCGCTCTTGTACGGTGAATTGATAATTTGTTTTTTGAGTATAATCGCCTTGGTATAAGCGAACTACTTCACCACCAATTAAATCTATCGCTGGGATCATCATAGCTTGGTTTGTTCCTGATTAAGTTCTGTTGCGTCTAATTCGAGAAAATTCTGGATTATTTTACTGCCTAAAGCACTTGAACGCTCAGGATGAAATTGACAGCCAATAAAGTTGTCTTTGGCGATGGCTGCAGAGAAGCTGGTACCGTATTCACAGCTCGCTATAGTGTAATCACTTATTGGTGCAGCAAAACTATGGACAAAGTAAAAATAATCACCAGCACTTATGCCTTTAAAAATAGGATGGTCGCTTACTTGGGTTAGCGTATTCCAGCCCATATGTGGCAATCTATTGTCCAGTGCTTTTAATGGTTCAACGCTGGTCGAGATCAAGTTTAAGCAAGGTACTATGTTACGAGTAATATCATTATCAGTATTACTATCTATTGAAGACTTTTTACCTTCAGTTGATGATTCTGTCATTAACTGCATGCCTAAACAAAAACCAAGCACAGGCTGTGTTAGTTTTTGTAATACACTGACTAAGTTTTTCGCTTTGATATTAGCCATAGCATGTTTAGCAGTACCTACACCCGGTAATATTACCTTATTAGCGCTTTGTATTAAGGTGATATCATCAGTAATAGTTACCGGATAACCTAAGCGTTGAACTGCAAACTTAACGGAAGCTAAGTTTGCACAACCGGTATCTACAATGACATTCATTCCTGTAGACATGACCTTTGTCATTATTTTCGACATTAGAGGCTTCCCTTAGAGCTAGGCATCGCATCGCCATCAACTTTAATCGCTTGACCTAATGCACGACCAAATACTTTAAATAGACTTTCTACTTGGTGATGACAATTTCCTTTACTCGTTGATAAATGCAAAGTAATTAACATTGAGTCAGCCAATGAACGGAAAAAGTGAGGCACCATTTGTGTCGACATAGTACCAACTTTATCACTGGTAAAGTCTGCAGAAAATTCTAACCAAGGACGACCAGAAAGATCGATAGCGCATTCAGCACGACACTCATCCATAGGTATTGTAAAACCAAAACGGTTAATACCACGTTTATTGCCTAGTGCTTGTTTTAGCGCTTGCCCTAAAGCTAGCGCAGTATCTTCAACACTATGATGTTCATCGATGTGGTAATCACCACTAACTTTACATGTTAAGTTAAAACCGCCATGCGTTGCTATTTGGTCTAACATGTGATCAAAAAATCCTAAGCCAGTATCTATCTTACTATTACCGGCTTTATCTAGATTAACTGTCACAGTTATGTCTGTTTCTTTAGTGGTACGAGTAACCGTAGCTATTCTCGGTTGTTCTAATCGCGTAATTATCTGTTCACTAACCTGAGCCCAATTTAATGTTTCGCGATTATATTTGATACCAACTATACCCATGTTAGCAGCAAGTCCCATATCAGTTTCTCTATCACCAATAACGAAAGAGTTAGTAAAGTCTACTCGGCCTTGTTGTAAGTAATCACTTACTAAGCCAAGTTTAGGTTTACGACAGTTACAGTTATCTTTATCAAAGTGAGGACAAAGTAATACATCTTGAAATACTACGCCTTGAGAACTAAATATGTCCATCATTTTGTCATGTGGCAAATCAAAATCTGCTTGAGGGAAACTCTTAGAACCAAGACCATCTTGATTTGAAACCATGACAAGCTTAAATCCTTTGCCTTGAAGTTTTAAAAGCTCGGCAATGACATTTGGCTCAAAAACTAATTTCTCTAAAGTATCAAGTTGCTTGTCACTAATGGGCTCCTCAACTAAGGTACCATCACGGTCGATAAATAATATTTTCTCTTGGGTATTACTCATAAAATGCTCTTCATTATCTACGTTTCGCTACAAAAACTGCAGCGCTACTTTTAAAATTACAATGTGATTAATAGCTTTTTCAGCTGTTCGAGTTCTTCTGCACTACCAATGCTAATACGGAGACAATTTTCAAGTTGTTGCTGCTTAGATTGGTCGCGAATTAATATGTCGTTTTCTACTAAGAGATCAAAGACTTTGTTTTTCTCATCAATGTTATTACAGCGAAATAAAACAAAATTAGCATCGCTGGGGAAAATATCTTTACACCAGTGTTGTTGTTTCAGCCAATCATTTAATTGTTCTCGTAGACTATTGGTACTATTTACTCTAGCTCGCATAACAACTAAGTCATTACTCAATGCTTGACTGGCAATTTCTGCAACAGGCGCAGCAATTGGGTAAGGCGCAATAACTTTACTTAATAAGGTTATTATTTCTTTATTCGCTAAGGTAAAACCACAACGTAAACCAGCTAAGGCAAATGCCTTTGATAAGGTTCTTAATACAATTACGTTTTCACATTGACATACGAACTTAGTATTTACCTGCTCAGTATCTGTGCCTGAAGTTAAGGCTAAATTAGTGTATTCATAATAAGCCTCATCAACGACAACAATCGCGCTGTCTTTAAATAGTTCGATTGCCGCTTGAATTTGTGCCTGCGGTAAAGTGTTGCCCGTAGGATTACCTGGCGAGCATAAAAAGACCACTTTAACTTTACCTACTTGCGCTTTTAACCCGTCAAGGTCTAGTTGACACATTGCTTCTGGGGTATTAACCAATGGTACACTCACAATGCTTGCACCATGATTTTTGGCGCTAATGGCATACATACCGTAGGTTGGCGGACAAATTAAAATACTATCCTGATAAGCTCGACAAAAGCTACGAATGATTAATTCGATACCTTCATCGGCGCCACGTGTAGCAAGTATGTTACCTGCAGGTAAGCCACAATAATTACTGTAAGCATTTAATAATGCTTGTGGCTGAAAATCAGGATAACGGTTAATATTTTCACTATTTAATTGATACTTTCCTTGTCCAGGTGCTTCATTAGCATTAAGCCATGTTTTACTGTTAGCTTGCTCATTATCACCGCTGGCAAATAAACGTCTTGCTGATTGATATGGCACCATATCGACCAGCTCTTCTCTTGCTAACCTCTTTATTAAGGTGCTAACTATCAAGCTACTATCCGCTGATAAAGTCATGACTATACGCCTTCTTCTAAGCGTATAGTCACAGCGCGCTGATGTGCATCTAAACCTTCAGCATCGGTTAATTCAATAATACACTCAGCTAAGCTCGCCAAACCTGCTTTGGTAATTTCTTGTACGGTATAACGACGAGAGAAATCTGCCAGTGATAAACTTGATATCACTTTTGAGTAACCATAAGTTGGTAATACGTGATTGGTACCACTCGCATAATCACCAGCCGACTCAGGCGTATAAGCACCAACAAAAATTGAACCAGCATTACGTAAACTAGCAAGTAACGTGGGTGCATCTTCCGTTTGAATAATTAAGTGTTCAGGGCCGTATTCATTCGATACTGCAACCGCTTGAGATAAATCTTTAGTTAAAATTAAGCGAGATTGTGTTAATGCTTGTGCGGCAATTTTACGTCGTGACAAGGTGGTTAACTGCTTGTCTAATTCTTTAGATACTCGTGTGATTAACGATTCGCTATCACTGAGGAGTATTACTTGGCTATCAACACCGTGCTCTGCTTGTGATAATAAGTCGGCAGCGATAAAGGCTGGATTTGCTTGCTCGTCTGCGATAACTAATACTTCAGAAGGACCAGCTGGCATATCAATAGCAAAACCAGGGACTTGTTGTGATAATTGCGTTTTTGCTTCAGTAACATAACGGTTACCTGGGCCAAAAACTTTATTTACCGCGGCTATTGTTTGTGTGCCATAAGCAAGTGCGGCAATAGCTTGTGCACCACCTACAGTATATATTTCACTAATACCACAAAGCTCAGCAGCCACTAATACTTCATTTGCTAGTTGGCCATTTTTATCAGGAGGACAAACTAATGCTGTGCGTTTACAGCCAGTAAGTTGTGCAGGAACACCTAACATTAATACCGTTGAAGGTAACGGCGCAGAGCCAGCAGGAATATATAAACCAACACTTTCAATTGCTTCAGTTTTTAGTATGCACTTAACACCAGGTGTCGTTTCAACTGTTATATCATTTGGCTGTTGCGCGCTGTGAAAGGCTCTGATTTGTTGGTAAGCGGTATTGATAGCTTTTAGGCGCTTAGCACTAAGAGCTAGCTTGGCTTGTGCTACTTGCTTTGGGCTCACCTTTAACGTGTCTAGTGCAATACCATCAAACTGCTCAGTTAACGCATAAATAGCCTTGTCGCCTTGATTTTTAACTTGCGAAATAATATTGGTAACTTGCGTTGATAATAATGCACTATCAGCTATTACAGGACGGGCAAGTGCGATTTTTTTTTGCTGCTCTGACAATTCTGGCCAATTGATTAGTTGATTAATCATAATTCTTTCTCGGTATTAATAATTCAATTTTCACTACATATATTAAGCAGTCAATATACGCTAAATATTTGTTACTTCGGCAAAGATGTCAAGTTGTGAGTTGCCTGAACTTAGAGCTCTAAGTCATGGTAACGAACAACGCCGACAATGCAGCTGGAGTTACAAGTATGAGCTGTATTAGCCCATCATCTTCTCAATTGGCATCACTAGGATTGAGTGACAACCTAAGGCTTTCAATTGTTCCATGGTTTCCCAAAAGAATGTTTCTGTTGCTACTACGTGCACTGCGACTAAATCATCACGATCGGCAAGTGGTAAAATAGTAGGAGTTTCTGTACCTGGCATTAGTTTACTGACTTGTGCTATTTTATCTTTTGGCGCGTGCAGCATTATATATTTGCTTTCTTTCGCTTTCATTACGCCGTGAATCCGTGGCAATAAGGTATCTAAAATAGCTTGTTTTTCTTCACCTAATGAGTCCGCTCGTTGAATTAATGATGCTTTTGAACGAAAAACTTCAGCTACTTCTTTTAAGCCATTCGCTTCAAGTGTTGCGCCAGTTGATACCAAGTCACAAATACCATCAGCTAAACCAACACGAGGTGCGACTTCAACCGAGCCTTTTAGCAAACAAAATTCTACGCTAATGCCATTAGCTTTAGCAAAACGATTTAATAATTGTGGGTAAGTTGTAGCAAAACGTAAACCGTTTAAACAATCTAATCCTGTATATTCAAATTCTTCGGGCATTGCAATTGAAAAACGACAACCACCAAAATTTAATGTGGTAGTTCGAATATAGTCAGACTTATTACCTTTTAATTGGCGTTCTAACTCTTCTTCTTCTAACGTATTATCACCAACAATCCCTAAATCACAAACACCATCCATAACTAGGCCAGGAATATCGCTACTACGAACACGCATAATATCAATAGGCATGTTGCTGACATGAGCCAATAATCTTCTATCGCTCAGGTTTAACTTTAATCCACAGTGTTTAAGTAATTTTTGGGTATCTTCACTTAGGCGTCCTGACTTTTGCATGGCAATGCGTAAACGTGGCTCTGATGTGCTCATAATGTTAATTCCTATCGTTTTTAATCTTAAAATTTATCATGTATATACAATTTATTAATCGCTAAGATGTGAAAAACCCCCGAGAGAGTGGTGACTCTTTCGGGGGTTTAGCAATTACAGTTACTTCTATTAAGAGATTGTATTATGCTTTTTTAAACCACTGAAAGGCTACTTGCCCTCCAGTAATTTACTTAGTAAGTAAACCTGAATGGGCTAGTTGATATGATGATGTCGGCAGTTCAGGTTAATAATCATTGGTAAAGTCTCTAATAGTTGGCCATTTTCTATTAACTTGCTACTATTATAAAGTTAAGTCAATAGTTATGAAAATAAATTGTTCAGCGTGGTTTACAGTACTGCTTAATTAAGATTGCTGCAAGTAATAAATAAACGTTTTTTATTACCATTTGTTATATATAACCTAATTAGGGTTATTACCCTAAATCACTACTGAATTAAAGGTTATGCGTAAATAGTCGATAATAAGGTAGTACAACTTATTAATTCATTTAAAAAAGCGTAGGAGTTAAAAATGGATATTTTTACTACTCAATTAACGCGTGTAGTGCCTGTACCTATCAAGCCAGTAAGGATAAAGGTTAAAGCACTGCTTAAAGATGCGGCTAATACTAAACTTAGTCATGATCCTGATCATCTTGAAAACCATGAGTATTATTTTGCCAAGGAAGACGAGCAATACCACTCCTGTCAGCAAGAGGCTAAACAGCATAGTTTTAAAGAACAGCATGCTCAGCAAAAAACTGACATAGGAGAATTAGAATTTAACGACGATGAGCTAGCCGCTAAAAAATCCATAGCGCTAGAAGCGTTAGATAAAGAAACTAACCAGACAAATAATAAACCTAAACACCTAGATTTATATGCCTAGTAATTAAATAGTTAAAAGTCATCAATCAATCGATCGAGCTAAAGTCAGTACTTTTCGCACTGTTTAACTAAGCTAACAATTTTTATCATTCTCTTAATTTATTAGGAGAATATAATGCAGCCAAATTTAGATATTGAACAACTCACTATTAACCAAAGTGTTAATTACAGCAAAACTCTTTTCTCTTCATTAAACGCTAAGGTGATATTTAGTATTATGCTACATGTTTTATTTTTTAGTGGCGCTTTTGTTATTCAAACAGCATATTAATCAAGTGATCAAAGGCTAACGTCAGCAAGTAAATCTACTTCAGTCCTTGATACTAATAATACATTGACTACTAATATTATTAGACGCATAGCCTAATTGGCAAATATCGAATGATGTTATTACTGTTATCTCAACCGCAGATAGGTAAAAAGCCAGTATTAAAGTGCGCGTTAAGTTACAGACAACAGACCCAAGAATACCAACAGATATGGGGGGCAATCAGTTTTTTAAAAGACTTATAAATCGATAGAAACTAACTAACAAACCACCTAGCTGAGATAGAATACGCGCCTTAATAATCACCCTGAATTATCGAGTTATCTAATAAAATCGTGGTACATAAAAGCTAATAAAGCATTTAGTAAAGCGCTAGTAAAGATAACGAATGTAGGTATAATTCTTAACTATTCATATTCCTTTAATGGTAGCTTTAACTACCTTTAAGCAACATTGCCGATATTTATTCTTATTCATGACCGCCTCAACTAATAGTTCAATTTCTAATGTGAGCAAAGCTTTTGCCAATGATGGCGCTTTAGCTAAAGCCATTACTGGCTTCTCTCCTCGTCAGGCGCAAACTGATATGGCGCTTGATGTTGCCCATGCAATAGACAAGGAGTCATCGCTCATCGTTGAAGCCGGAACGGGTACCGGAAAAACTTTTGCTTACTTGATCCCTGCCTTTTTAGCGTTAAACCCGAAAAATCCTAAAAAAATTGTGGTATCTACTGGCACTAAGAATCTGCAAGAGCAACTATATCATAAAGATATTCCTCTCATCAAAGAGGCGCTGGCGAGTAATGCGCAAGTTGCTTTATTAAAAGGTCGTGCAAATTATTTATGTAACTACCGTTTAGCGCAGTATCAAGATAGCCGTGGCCAACTTGATGCGCAAATGTTACAAGATCTGGTTAAAGTAAAAACCTGGGCAAATGGTACGCAAAGTGGTGATATTGGCGAAATAGTTAATGTTAATGAAGACTCCAGTATATTTCCTTTGGTAACCAGTACCTTAGATAATTGTTTGGCAAGAGATTGCCCTGATTATGAAGCATGTTACCTAGTTAGAGCCCGTCAAAAAGCCAGTGATGCTGACATTATTGTGGTGAATCATCATTTGTTTTTTGCTGATATGGCATTAAAAGATACCGGTTTTGGTGAGCTTATTCCTAAAGCTCAGGTAATGATTTTCGATGAAGCACATCAAATTGGCGATATCGCCAGTGAGTATTTTGGTGAGGCTTTCTCTAGTAAACAGCTGGTAGATTTATGCGCTGACGTATTACAAGTACATCGCAGTAGTTTAACCGATGTTAAACAATTAGGCTTAGCTGCAGAAAAATTACAGAAAACCTGTCAAGAATTTCGCTTATTGTTTAATTACGATCCTGAACGCGGTAATTGGCGAGAAAAGTATCAACAAGTTCAATTCCAGCAAAAATTCGCCAACCTAAAAATTGATTTAGACTTTCTATATCAAGTGATAAAACTGTGTGTTTCAAGAAATGAAGCGATAGATAATTGCTTTGACCGCGCAGTAAATTTACTTGCTCAGTATGACGTGATGGCAAATATTGAAGGTTACGGCATGAGTTTTTGGTATGAAACTACACCCCGAAGCGTGGTATTACATCAAACGCCGTTAACCGTTAGTGACAAGTTTAGTGCCGTTGTTAAAGAGTCGGGTGCTGGTTGGATTTTTACTTCCGCGACTCTGGCAGTAGATAATAGCTTCGATCACTTTGCCCAGCATTTAGGTTTGCAAAGTGCCAAACAACTGATGCTCGATAGCCCCTTTGATTATCAAGCACAGTCACAATTGGTAGTACCACGTTATTTACCCCAAGCAAATGACAAAAATCGCGCGTTAAAACTTGCCAAACTTGCCGAGCCGCTGATTAAAGCCAGTAAAGGAGCCTGTTTTATGCTTTTCACCAGTTATCGAGTTATGCATCAGGTTGCTGAAGCTTTGGCTGAAAGTATTGATAATCCGTTATTAGTACAAGGTAAAATGGCCAAGCGAAAACTACTTGAGCAATTTGTTGAACAAGACGATGCAGTATTGCTGGCTACGGCAAGCTTCTGGGAAGGTGTTGATGTTCGAGGTAATAAGCTCACTTGTGTGATTATTGATAAATTACCTTTTGCTTCGCCGGATGACCCTCTACTGCAGGCTCGTTGTGAAGATGTTAGACGTCAAGGCGGAGAGCCTTTTAGTAAAATTCAATTACCCCAAGCGGTCATTACACTAAAGCAAGGTGTAGGGCGACTTATCCGTGATGTTAGCGATCGTGGTGTCTTAGTGATTTGTGATGATAGGTTAGTAAATAAACCGTACGGCGCAACTTTCTTAAAGAGTTTACCTGATATGAAGCGAAGCCGAGATATTCATAAAGCGGCTGAATTCTTAGCAACCTTATCTTAATCATTTACTTTAAGGTCATCCACTTCAAGTTAAGGTAATCTAAGCCATTATGCCTACTAGTGCTTACACTGAGACAGGTACAAAAAACGAGTGCTTATGGCACTCGTTTTTATTTATCGGTTTTAAAGTTAACGCATTGCTTTGGTGTGGCAATCTTATTTATAAAATTTAGTCCTACATCAAGTAAATACTAGCGGGAAATATCTACCATTAAGTCATCAGCTATTTTTTCTAACGCACTGATAAGATCATCAACCGACTTATTATCAATGTCAATTTGAACTTTCGCTTTAAAAATATCTTGGCCAGTATGGGCCGCACTATTTTTTGAACTGACCAGTTTAATTAAGTTACCACTTTGATGATGAATAACAGAGGAAACTTCTTGTACTATGCCTGCTCTATCATTAGCGGTAATGTCGAGTACTAAGTTACTAACCACGTCAGGTAAGTTAGGCTCAGCCATTTCAATTTGACAACTCAAGCCATTAATGGCTTTTAATTCAGAGATTAAGCTTTCGCTTTTGTCACTTGCCACGGCAACTTCAATAACGCCAGCGAAAAAACCTGATAAATGATGCAAGCTACTGACTTGCCAATTGCCTTGATGCTTAGAGATGATTTTGGATAAGGTATCGACTAGACCTGTTTGATCAGGACCAATACAAGAGATAACTAAATGATTCATTAAGACTCCTAAAAGGTTAGGGTAAATAAGTGGATAGTTTATATTAACTTAAGCTCTAACTTCCACACGAATTAATTTTTAGCTTACGCGTGATAACTGGCTCAATTCTTTATTAATCTGTGCGCTATCTCCTAGGTTGAGCTCAACCAAGCGGCGTAAATGGGTAACACTGTCTATATCAATAGCATTACATTGCAAACCAGTCTCGTCTTTTTCTTCGTGAACAACAGTAATATTCATGGTCACTTCTGATTCTCTGTCTGACAGTACAAAATGTAAAGTACCGAGCTTACCTTTCAATGATTCTTCACTGTCTATGGCAGTAACTAAGGCACCATTAAGTGATATATCATGGATAGACACCAGATATATTTTTTCTTCAATTTCTATTTTGGCACTTATTGAAAATAAAATCCGTGTAAATTGTCGTCTATTATTCATGTCTATTATCCATGTCTATTTTCCATGTCTATTTTCCAT
>JBKEHN010000053.1:0-18169 GCA_046710905.1 Colwellia sp. | reverse complement strand
AATGCTTGCTCATAATCACCGGCTTTATAGTGGGCACTACCTTGCCATTGACTGTCATCAAATTGCTTAGCGGCTTGTTGATAGTCTTTTTGTTGGTAGTGCTGCTGTGCTTGTTGGTCTGACGTTTTCCATAAATCTTGCCAAAATTGACTAGCGCCACTAACGTTAGGTTCATCAATCGGCTTGCCGTTAGACTCGGAATTAGCTTCAGTATTATTGGTCACATCTGCAGACGCCGACCGCGCAGAGTTTTGTGAATTGTTAGACTCAGTGGCATAGCTGTTAGGACTGAACGTGGTGAAACTAAATAACAAGGTCAGCGGCATAAGCCAGCTTATTGCCAATATACTGGTCCCGCGTCGAAAATAACTTAACAGTAGTGGCAGTATGATAAGTAATAACCAAGGACCTTGCTCTTGATACTGATCACCTTGCATCGCTTGTTTACTCTTGGCTTCATTTGAATTATTTGATGTCTGCGAGTTTAGGCTGTCATCAAGGTTAACGCTTAAGTGAGCCGTCAGCGCTTTAATATCAGCGTCATCATTTGTCATGGTTTGATAAACGCCGCGACCACGTTGAGCAATGGCTGATAATCTACTTTCAGGTAATTTAGGAATGACGATAGCCCCTCTATTGTCCTTTAGTAATTCGCCGCTACTAAGCTTTATTGGCGCGCCAGTTTTACTACCAACACCTAAAATATTCACTTTATGGTTATTATCGTTTGCCCAATCATAGATATCTGACATTTCTTGATTATCAATATCATCAGTAAACCAATAGATATCACCACTGATATGGCCAGAATTTTTTAATGTTTGATCCGCTAACATTAATGCTGCTAACGCATTTGCCCCAGGGATAGGCATAATATCAGGTGACAATGAAGGTAGCAGTAGTTCTATATTTTTAATATCTTGCGTTAATGGACTAATAATAAATGCATCACCAGCATAGGCAATTAAGCCCACATCACCCTCGTTTATTTTCTTAAGTAAATCAATAGCTTTATAACGTGCACGGGTTAATCGATTAGGCTTTACATCCGTTGCATACATGGAATAGGACATATCCATGATAAGCACAGCACCACGCTCTAGTTGATAAACCGGCTGCGGTAATTTTTGCCAAGCGGGTCCTGCGAGAGCAAAAATTATACAACAACCCATAATGGTTGGTGTTAACCAATAACGTGTTTGTGATGATACTTTTGTTGAATGAGCTGTTTTACCTGATTGATTGTGCGAATTTTCTAACAAAGCGTTCGCTAAGTGACTAGGTAAAAAATGCTGCCAAGGTGATTGGTAATAACGAATTCTTTTCAATAAAAATAATACTAAAAATAACGCGAAAAAGGCTAATAACCACCAAGGACGAATAAAGTGAAAGTTATTGACTATAGCCTCGAAGCTTAGACCTTCAAGGGTGAAGTCGCTAACTGCCTGGGTGAAGTCAGTGAATATATTTGTCTGTTGAGCTGACATATTATTTTCCCCCCATAGCGTGATCATTATTTTTATTCATGTGTCTCTTTGTACTGTTAGCGGGTAATAAAAAACTGAAATGTAAACTGAGCAAATAAACAAAACACAGTAGGGCAGCAAAAGCCAGTGGCCAATAATATAAAGCGCTAAGTGGACGCATTTGTTGTTGCTCTTGCTCGATAGGCTCAAGTTTGTCTAATAAGCTATATATTTCACCCATACTTTGACTATCACGGGCGCGAAAATATTGGCCACCTGTTTTTTCGGCAATATTCGTTAAACTTTGTTCGTCTAAATCACTTGAAGGATTAACACGTTGTGTGCCCCAAAGTGAGCGTTGCAACATGACATCGGCGCCAATACCTATAGTATAAATCGTAATCCCTTTTGCAACCGCTAATTCTAATGCTTGCTCAGGGGTAATCTTGCCAGCGGTGTTTTGACCATCAGTCAATAATAATAAGACTTTGTTAGATTCTTTTTTTGCATCAAAACGTTTTACTGCTAGCGCGATAGCATCACCAATAGCTGTTTTTCTACCAACGAGGTTGAGCTCACTTTCATCTAACATTTGCTTTACTGTTTTTCTATCAAAGGTCATCGGTGTTTGCATATAAGCGTCATCAGCAAATAAGATTAAACCAAGGCGATCGCTCACACGGCGCTCGATGAAATCACCGAGAACAACTTTCAGCATCTGTAAACGGTTTACATTACGACCATTAAGGCTCATATCTTCAATTTCCATACTGCCAGAAAGATCGACGGCAATCATCATTTCACGACCTTCACTTGGTATATCAATTGCTTCACCAAGCCATTGCGGCCTACTAATCGCCATTACTAGTAAAAGCCAGCAAAGTGATAAAACAATTAGCGGTGCTTTACGTTTTTGTTGATCGCTAACCGAATTACTCGATACACTAATAAGTACAGGCATTATTAGTGCACTTTGTTGGCTAGCACTTTTTTTAGCAGGGAGAAAATAGATAATCAACGGTAGCGGTAATAAGGCAATCAACCAGGGCCAAGCAAAACTTATCATGCGCTTAACTCCTTTGCTTGTTGTTCTTCTCGTTGTGGTGTAACCAATTTATTAGCACTTAGTGATTGATTAATAGGTAAAGGTTCATCAATAATAAGCGGTTTTATAATAGGAAGTGCATGGGTTAGCCAAAGTTTAGTAGCTTGCAAGCAATCACTATCAATCTCACTTATTACTGCTGATTCTACTCTAATTTGCGAAGCTTGGTATTGTGCTATAAAAGCAGCGTTACTTAACTTAATAAAGCTCGCTTGATGTTTTTCAGGTAATTGCTTCATTAAAATGTCTTGAAAATTATCGCCATATAATTTGGCTAATTGTTGACGATTAACGTACTGCATTGCTGCCCATTTTAATAAAGTTAGGCATTCTTTAGCACCCATGGATGGATTATTCTTGAGCATGGTTAATGCCTGCTGTTTACTAGCATTTAAACGTTTACTTTTTTTGAATTTCTTATAAGACCATACTGCGCTGATAACAATGACTACCAACAATAGCCACCAACCCGGTGCGATAGGGTAATTACTTACTTGCTCGGGTAGATGAATATCATGCAATTGTACTGTTTGATCTAAAGAAGGTTGACCAGGCGAGGTCGGAGAGTTTGTCATAGCCATTATAAAGAGGCTCCACTATATTTTAATTGCTGCTCAAGGGTATCGCCAGCACTAAAGTGAATGACGCGAGCACCTGCTGACTGCAACAGTAACTGCATCTTTTCACTTTGTTCAAAAGCTTGTTGTTGATACTTAACGGCAGTATTTTTATCGCCCAATGTTAATTGTTGACGGCTCTGACCATCGGTAATGGTTACCGTTAATTTTAGCGCACTATCAGGTAGGTCTTGCTCTAGGGGATCACTAATAAGACAAATGACCAATTCACAATGTTTACTAATTTGGCTCAAATGTCTTAAAGCGTGTGTACTACTTTTTTCATCTCGAAGCGCATGTCCATCGGTTATCAAATAAACAAGCGATCCAGGCTTAGCAAGATGTCGCAATCGAGCACAATGCTGTTCGAAATCAGATTGACCAAACGAATGCTCTTTTTGTGCTAAAGTAACGTCGTCGTTTAACGCTTGTTCATCATGTAAAGTAGTATTATTTTCATTAATGATTTTTTGCTTTTTTTGATTATTTAACGTGGTTAACGCATGCAAGTAATGCAACACACCAGCTTTACGACTACGCGGTTTTAATTCTATATGCTGTTCGTCACAAAATACTAGACCACCAATACGATCACCACGGCTTTTTGCATGCCAAGCAACCAATGCCGCTAAATGGGCACCTTGTACTGATTTAAAAAGAAGTTTGCTGCCAAAATGCATATTTTGGCTCAAGTCAGTGGCAATCAATACCGGTCTTTCTATTTCTTCTCTAAAAAGTTTAGTGTGGGTTTTTCCGGTACGGGCAGTTACGCGCCAGTCAATGGCACGGACATCATCCCCCGTTTGGTAATGACGAACTTCATCAAACTCCATACCACGACCTTTACTACGGGATAAGTAATTACCCGATTGTTTACCACGAATATTCTTTTTACCAGCCAAGTCAATCAAACCACTCTTACTTTGGTACTGTAAGAGTTCCTGCATCGATAAATCTATGCCATTACTATATAAGCCCGTCAGTAAAGATTGAGCAGCCTCATTGTTCAAACTATTTGAAGAAGATATTTTTTGACGATTAAACCACATAAAGTAACTCTACTTGCTCATTTATTTTTTTAAAGTGCAGCGATAGAAAGTAATCAGCCTTATAACAACTAGGTTATAACAGCTAAACACTTCTAATTAATTATTAACAATTAAGCAACAGCAACTTGGCTTAAAATATGATCAAGTACTTGATTCGACGTAATACCTTCGGCTTCAGCTTGATAGCTGAGTAAAATTCTATGTCTAAGGGCATTGTGGAAAACAGCTTGAATATCTTCAGGGCTAACAAAATCACGATTATGCAACCAAGCACGCGCTCGTGCACAGCGATCTAAAGCAATGGTAGCACGAGGACTAGCACCATAGGCAAGCCAACTCGCCAACTTATCGTCATACTTTTCAGGTTGACGAGTCGCCATAATCAAATCAACGATATAGTTTTCTAAAGAAGGTGCCATATGTATATTCAATACTTGTTCACGCGCAGAAAAAATTTCGCTTTGACTTAAGGTACGTAAACTACTTTCTTTTATTTCTATTGTTTTAGCACCATGACTAGCATTTGATTTTAATGCTTCACCACGGTTTAATTTAAGTATTGCTAACTCACTTTCGGCGTTAGGGTAACCTATTTCAATATGCATCAAGAAACGGTCTAATTGGGCTTCAGGTAGTGGGTAAGTGCCTTCTTGCTCAATCGGGTTTTGCGTAGCCATAACTAAAAATAATTCTGGTAAGTCATAGGTTTTACGACCAACCGTTATTTGTCCTTCGGCCATTGCTTCTAATAAAGCCGATTGAACTTTAGCGGGGGCGCGGTTAATTTCATCGGCAAGCACTAAGTTTTGAAACAAAGGGCCTGGTTGAAATACAAAGGTGCCATCTTCAGGACGATAAATATCGGTACCAGTTAGATCTGCGGGTAATAAATCAGGGGTAAATTGTATTCTATGAAAATCAGCCTCTAAGCCTTGAGCTAAAGCATTAACAGCACGCGTTTTCGCTAAACCTGGTGGCCCTTCTACAATTAAGTGACCATTAGCTAATAGGGCAATAAGCAAATTTTCAACTAACGCTTCTTGACCAATAATTTGTGAAGATAAATGTTGTTTTAAGGTAGAAAAATGTTCAATTGCCATACGGATAAATTCTTATAATATTGGTCGTTAAAAGATGAAACTTAGTGGTAACGTAACTTTACACTAGTGTTACAGTGCTTTTTATCTAGCCGTTATACTAAGGGAAAAGTTATATACCCACTATCATTCAGAGTGCAGTAGTTCTGTGGGAATTAAAATGACTTGAGGCAAGGTTGATAATTTAAACATAGGTATTCTATGATTTGATTATTTACCGTAGTATAAAGTTATTTTAAGCCCATTGAAGCAGTACTTGAGCAACATCACTACCTCGTGGCTATGATTTATAATGTAATAACTATTATTGCATCACAGCGCCTTGAAATGAAATTGCTCAAGCACTCTCAAACCTGCATCTTGATTGTTAATGGGTATATGATATTTTATATAAGGTTTTTATAAAAGAAAACAAGTGATAGGTAACAAAATTTAACGAATATCTATATCAATAAGGCGTGGAAAGTTGATATTTGACTTTTTTGATTTCAGGTAATGATTGAAATTTTTCTAAAGTTAGTTAAAATCAAGGTAGCCTCAAGAGGTCAGACCTCTTGGTTTTGAATATATTTGAATTATAGATACTGAGTAAGTGGAGTAATAAATGACGATAAAAAGACTAACAACTTCTACGGGTGAGCGCATAGCAATCGTTGCAGGCTTGCGTACACCGTTTGCTAAACAAGCAACGGCTTTTCATGGTATACCAGCAGTTGACTTGGGCAAAATCGTTGTTAACGAATTATTGCAAAAACACGACATTGACCCAGGAATAATTGATCAGCTTGTTTTTGGTCAAGTAGTGCAAATGCCGGAAGCGCCAAACATTGCTCGTGAAATCGTTTTAGGTACCGGTATGAATGTTAATACTGATGCCTACAGTGTTTCTCGCGCCTGTGCGACGAGTTTTCAATCAACGGTCAATGTTGCTGAATCTATTATGGCTGGCCACGTTGATGTCGGCATTGCTGGTGGTGCTGACTCATCATCAGTAGCACCAATAGGCGTTTCTAAACATCTTGCTCGCACCTTAGTTGATTTGACCAAGGCAAGAACCTTTGGGCAAAAGCTTTCATTACTTAGCCGTCTTGGTTTAAAAGATTTATTACCGGTTTCACCAGCAGTAGCAGAATACTCTAGCGGAATTTCTATGGGACAAACGGCAGAGCAAATGGCGAAGACTTATCAAATATCTCGTCAAGATCAAGATGCTTTAGCACATAGGTCACACACGTTAGCGACACAGAGCTGGCAAGAAGGTAAATTAGCCGCTGAAGTCATGGCGGTACATGCAGAACCTTATAAAAAATTTATTGATAAAGATAACTGTATTCGAGAAAATTCAGTGTTAGAAAGTTATGCTAAATTAAAGCCCGTCTTTGATCGCAAACATGGCACAGTGACCGCAGCAACAAGTACACCATTAACCGATGGTGGCGCGGCTATTTTATTAATGCGTGAAGGGCGAGCGAAAGAATTAGGTTATAAACCATTAGGTTACATTCGTAGTTTTGGTTTTTCCGCCATTGATGTTTGGCAAGATATGCTGATGGGCCCAAGTTATGCGACGCCAATTGCCTTGCAACGAGCGGGTATGAACTTAGCAGACTTAGATTTAATTGAAATGCATGAAGCATTCGCTGCGCAAGCATTAGCGAATATGAAAATGTTTGCGAGTAGAAAATTTGCTCAACAACACCTTGGTCGTGATCAAGCAATTGGTGATATTGATATGGATAAGTTTAATGTTATGGGTGGCTCGATAGCTTATGGGCATCCTTTTGCGGCAACGGGCGCTAGACTTATTACCCAAACCCTTAATGAATTAAATCGTCGTGGTGGTGGTGTTGGTTTAACTACGGCTTGTGCTGCAGGTGGTTTAGGCGCAGCAATGATTGTGGAGACAGATTAATGACTGAAAAAACAAATTCAAATAATAGCGCAGAAAATACCGAAGTAAGCACAGACGTAAACACTGAAGTAACTAACGAAGCAATGAACACTGCTGAGCAGTTAGCGGCGAATACTGAAAGTAGCGTTATTATTGAAGTACTCCAAGATAAAGTGATTGATCAAGCGACTTCTGTTGAATCAACCGACAGTGCCTTTACCTTAGTTCGACATGATAATGGTATCGCGCATTTAGTGATTGATGTTGTTGGTGAAAATGTTAATACCCTTAAAGCAGAGTTTTCTGAGCAAATTAATGTGGTATTAGCTGAAATTAAAGCTGATAAATCAATTACTGGCATTGTATTATGTAGCGGTAAGAAAAACTCTTTTGTTGCTGGCGCTGACATCAATATGCTTGATGCCTGTCAAAGCCGTGAAGAAGTTGTTGCCTTATCTCGTCAAGGACAACGAATATTTTCGCTGTTAGAGCAATTGCCTATCCCTATCGTTGCTGCCATTGATGGTACTTGTTTAGGTGGCGGTTTAGAGCTTGCTATGGCATGTCATGCTCGGGTTTGTAGTGATAACCCTAAAACAGCATTGGGTTTACCTGAAGTACAGTTAGGTTTATTGCCCGGTAGTGGTGGTACGCAACGTTTACCTAAGTTAGTTGGCTTACAAAAAGCATTAGACATGATGCTTAGTGGTAAACAATTACGTGCTAAACAAGCTCTAAAGTCAGGCTTAGTTGATGATGTTGTGCCAAGTAGTGTTTTGCTTAACGTAGCAGAGCAATTAGCGATATCGTTGCAAAAACGTAGTAAAAAATCTGTTGGCCGCAAGCAAGGCTTGATGGATAAGTTGTTAGAAAATAATACGGTTGGTCGAAACATTGTTTATCAACAAGCGCAAAAGACGGTATTAGCAAAAACCCAAGGTAATTATCCAGCACCCGCTAAAATTATTGATTGTATTCGTACGGGTATCGAGTTTTCCTCGGAAAATGGCTATAAGTTAGAAGCTGAACATTTTGCTGATTTGGTTATGAGTGATGAGTCTGCGCAATTACGCCAGCTATTCTTTGCTACCACAGCAATGAAAAAAGAGCAGGGTGTTGCTGATGTTATGCCAGAAAAAATAGCAAAAGTAGGCGTTTTAGGTGGCGGCTTAATGGGTGGTGGTATTGCTTTTGTTACCGCTACTAAAGCCAATGTTGCCGTAAGAGTTAAAGATATTAACCACAAGGGTATTAGTCAAGCATTAAAATATAGTTATCAAATACTGAATAAAAAAGTTAAACGTCGATTTTTACTTAACAGTCAAATGCAAAAACAGTTAGCAATGATCACTGGTAGTTTACAATACACAGGCTTTAAAGCCGTTGATATTGTTGTTGAAGCCGTTTTTGAAGATTTAACCTTGAAACAAAAAATGGTGGCTGAAGTTGAAGCCTGCGGTAATGATAAAACTATTTTTGCCAGTAATACCTCTAGTTTACCTATTGGAAACATTGCTGCTAAGGCGAAACGACCTGAAAATGTTATTGGACTACATTACTTTTCACCAGTTGATAAAATGCCGTTAGTAGAAATAATTCCCCATGACACAACCTCAGACCAAACGATTTCAAATACGGTAGCTTTTGCTAAGAAACAAGGTAAAACACCTATTGTTGTTAAAGACAAAGCCGGTTTTTATGTCAATCGTATTTTAGCGCCTTATATGAATGAAGCGGCTATTTTACTGCTTGATGGTGAGCCCATTGATAAAATTGATAAAGCGCTGGTTAAATTTGGTTTCCCTGTTGGCCCTATGCAATTGCTTGATGAAGTAGGTATTGATGTAGGTGCTAAAATTGGTCCAATCTTACAAGCTGATTTAGGTGATCGTTTTTCTCCTCCACCAGCGTTTGATAAGTTACTTGCTGATGGTCGTTTAGGTAAAAAAGTAGGTAAAGGTTTTTATCAATATCAAAAGAATAGCTTCGCTAAAACCATACAAAATACGCTTAAAGGGATTAAGTCAGGACAAAAACAAATAGATGAGACTATCTATGACTTATTAAGTATTAAGCCTATGGGAAGTTTATCAGCAGTAGAAATTAGTAAACGTTGTACATACATGATGCTAAATGAAGCGGCACGCTGTGTTGATGAAGGCATAGTGCGTAATGCTAGAGACGGTGATATTGGTGCTATCTTCGGTATTGGTTTTCCACCCTTTTTAGGTGGACCATTACGCTATATTGATAACATTGGCGCTAAGTCTGTTGTTGCGCAATTAAGTCAATGGGCAGAGCAACATGGTGAACGTTATACGCCATGCCAAGCCTTGGTGACAATGGCAGAGCATGATCAAAGCTATTACCCTTAGCTTTAAGTAATCACGGCGTATAGTTTAACTAAAATAAGTAGTTAAATTACTAGTTAAAAAGCCTGTTGAGACTCTTTGAACGGAACGTTCTTTAGCCTCAATAGGCTTTTTTTGTTCTTTAATACTTAGTAGATTAGACTCGCTTTAGTACTTTATCGGACTCGCTTTAACAAAGGTTTCAACATCTATAATTATTTCACCGCTAGGTTTTTGTGCCTGTTCTAGTAGATCACTTTGTGAATACAGAATAAATCGATCAGGTTGACATTTGTTAACTAAGTTATTGTTAATAAATGTTTTTACTTGCGATAGCGTTAAATTTAAAACCGCCTCTAGTAAGTTTTCCTTGTGGCTAAACTCTTCATCTTTATTACAAATAGCGGCCCAAAAACGCTGGCTTTTAATACGTAAATTGTGGTCTTTTTCTTGTAATTGACTCGCTAAACCTTGTATTAAATGTAGCCACTGCTCATCACCAATATCATCGAGGATACTGACACTATGACTAATAAACTCATCCATAGCTTTTGCTAAGGTAAAAGCATCACAATGGGGCGATTGAATATAAAAAGCGATACCAGGATAGCTGTTAATAGGGACATAACCGACTCCAACTAAATAGCCATATTGTTTTTCTGTACGCATTTGCTGGAAGAATAATGGCGATAATATGTGACTAGTGATCATTGCAAGCGCTACTGAGTTATCATCTTTGTTTTCAAACGTAGTATAGATAACACAAGCATGATCGTGTTCAGGTAAGCTAATAGGCAATAATAGCGTTCCTTTGCTCGTCATATCGGTTATAGGGCACAACATGGCATACTTTTCGTTTGCATTACCTTGGAAAGCTTTTTCAATGGTCTTGCATAATTGTTGGGCATGCCCAATTAACCAATTACCATGAACGAGCACTTCTAATGTCACTTGTTGAAATAGTTGCGTAGTAAATTGTTGATATTGACTAAAAGTTATCTGACTAAGCCCTTGTGCTAATGCTTTACTGCCAGGATTATTAGGTTGCATTACCGAACTAAGACTAGCGAATAATTGTGAAATAGATTTACTTTTTTCATTGTTATGCCAATGTTTAATCAACTGCTTTTTGAACAAATTAAAGTGATCTTCAGTTACTTGATGACTCTTCAAGCGTTTTAACAGTTTACTTAACAATAAGTGTTGGTTTTCACTATAACCAGATAGTTGCATTGTTACCCCACCTTGGTGGGCGTACAAATGATAATGAATGCCTGCTAACTCTGCTTCGTAATTTTCTTCAATCACGGTATCTGTATATAAATCGACAAATAAACGTGTCATGGCGATATTCGATGTATTGGCGACAACAAAAGGGCAATCAATACCTATATATAAGTAACCTTTGGGCACCTTAAATGTATGATCTTGTTTATACCAAGCTACCAGTCCATTTTTATTCACTATTTTTTCAGGAATAACTGCTATTTCCTGAGTAGATTTTTGACTATTTTCACTGTTATATATTATTGGCTCTTCAACAATATAAGGATTTTTATCAGGTAAATACAGACCTTGGGTATGTTGCCGAAACGTGCGTTCAATATCGCGCCAGTGAACTAATTGTTGTGCAGAGATGGGCGTTACATGATAAGGCACTTGGTACCAAAAGCTATTCTTAGAAAAACTATTTTGCTGGCTAACATGCATGATTCGCATATTATCTACGTGTAAATAACTGAGTAACTTGCTGATGTTGTTTATAGACATACCTGACATTACATAATCACCAAAAATATAATCTTCTTCAGGATAATATTGCATATTGATGACTAGTTGACTAACACTGTCAAGTGGTCTCATTTTTTCATGATAAATAAAAGCGAGGTTACTAATTTTTTGCTTTTCTTGATAATAGTGCTCTGCTATTTCGGTATTTTTGAGCAGCGCAATATAAGTAAAGACTATATCGACTACCTCATTAACATGTTTTTCACCTAATTCCGTTAAGGTGATACTGATATTAAAATCTTTAAAATTAGAGCCATTAATACCTGATCCAGCAGTCAATGCTAAAGCCCATTGATGTTTTTTTAGTAATGATAAAACACTACCTTCACCTTCATGACCCAATAAATAAGCAAGGATCGACTCGGGCTTATCTAGATAATATTTATCAATACTTTCCATAGCAAAACTGATAATCAACTGATGATCGTTTTTAACCGGGCATACATCGATTTTAATTTTTTGATGCGTAGGTAAATATAAAGGTTGAGTAACTGCCGGCAGTGGTGATTCGGCTGACTTAATTGGAGAGAACAGTTGCTTAGCTAAACTTTTAAGTTCATCTAAGTTTTGTGGTCCTTCAAGTGCTAAAGTCATATACTCTGCGCGATAAAACTGTTGAAAAAAAGCTTGTACTTCTTTGCTTATATTTTTACCACATCGGTCAGCTAAGGTATCTAAGTTTCCTACTGAAAATTGAGAGAAAGGGTGTTTCGGATTAATGGTATCTTTGTGAACATCATATAAGCGTCTCATATCATCTTTTAATTTTAAGGTGAATTCAGCATCGATATTTTCACGCTCTTCAACGACAAAATCATCCGCAAGTAAAGGGGCAATAAAAAACTCACTAAAGCGCTCTAACCCAGACGAAAAGTGTGTCGCGGTAATATCAAAGAAAAAACAGGTATGTTCTGTGCCAGTCCAGGCATTATGATTACCGCCATGCTGACTAATAAATTTTTGATATGCACTACCTTCAGGAAAATTTTTGGTTCCTAAAAATAACATGTGTTCTAAAAAGTGTGCTAAACCTTGTCTATCTCTTGGATCATTAAAGTGACCGACATTAACCGCTAAAGCCGCAGCCGACTTAGCTGTTTCATCGTTATGGATAAGTAGTACGCGTAAACCATTATCTAGCGTAATTGCTTGATATTCTTTTAAATCATTGGGACTTTGCTTCAACATTAAGGCTCCTAAAAACACATTATAGCAATTCTATTAAATTTATTTTCAACTCAGAGCTATATTAGCGAGCTTATAATAAGTAACATTGGTTAAACATAGTTAGTCTATATTTCATTAATTTTGTGCTGTTATCAGTTTGCTAATAAGCTCTCTAGGGGCGAGTACCTAATGAAAGGTAAAGGCTTATATACAGCGTTATTTATCTCGATAAGGACGCTACATGGATGTAGCTTCTTAGAGAATGCAGGAGCACATTCTCCTGAGTAACCATTATCATCAATCAATGCCTTACCTCTTAGCCTTTTAATTCTCGCTGAGTAGAAAATAACTTAATAGAGTTGGTATCTAACAATAAAGCGTCTGACGGGAATATGGATAGTTTCTGAATTTCACAGGGAGATAAAATAATTCCTAATTACTTATAGGAATAAAAAAAACCTATTTATTCTAAACTGTTGTTACTATTACGAGTTCATTTCTATTACTATAGCCGCAAAAATAACTTAGACTCAATACTTTAGCTAATAAAGTTGTAATAAACTTATAAAGAAGCTGAAATTGAAATAATACGCAAATATAATCTATAAGTAGTCGGCGAGAAAATTAATGCAAGTTTATATAATGCGGCATGGCGAAGCGCAAAATTTTGTTGCACAGGGCAGTCGTGATGACAGCCAAAGAGCGTTAACCACAGCAGGTAAAACTGAAGCGAAAATGATGGCGAATTGGTTACAAAAAATGCAGATTAATCCAGTTCAAGTCTTTGTTAGCCCTTATGTTAGAGCCCAACAAACCTGTACTATTGCAACTGCAATGATGCAAAGTGCTATTACCACGCTAGATTTTATTACGCCATCAGGTGATGCCAAACAGGTACATGACTTTATTGATGGTTGGTGCAGTGAGCAACTAGCAGCGTTAGAACTGAAAGCAATAAGTCAGCAAGATACCACTAATCTAATGTCAACCGAGCAAGAAGCAAGCTTGCTAATTATTTCTCACATGCCGTTAGTTAGCTATTTAGTGGCGCAATTAACGCAATCGGATAATGCTCCCATTTTTGCTACGGCAGGCATTGCCCATATTGATTATGATATTGAGCGAATGCAAGGAACCTTGCAATGTCTGATCTCACCAATAGAGCTATGTTAATAACAGTGCAAGGTATTTATTAATCTCGATTATATTTATCTTTTAATTCGATTAACGCCAAAATAGCGCCATTTCCACCCCATTCTAATGGTGCTTGATGAAATGCCATGACATCAGGGTGCTGAACTAACCAATGCGGCACTTTATTCTTTAATATATGTGAGCCTATACCATGAACAACACATATACATTGGGCGTGTTCTTTTTGGCAAGCAAAGAGTAAAGCAGCGAGTTCTTTTTTCGCTTGGTGCTGATCTAAACCATGTAAATCAAGAATAAGATCGGGTCGATAATGGCCGCGGCGTAAGTTTTTAACTTCAAAACTATCAACACCGTGGCGAACATATTTCATCGGGCCTTGCTTATTTAAGTTAGGTTCAAATTCATCAGAAAAATGAAATTGCGCAATAGCCTTATTTGCCTTGTTATACTCTTGGTCATTTTTTAGGGAAGTGTTAGACTTATAGCCTCTTTTAATTAAGCGAACTGTGTCGATAACCAATGGTTTAACTTGACCAATAGCATCTGCAAAAAGTTTTTTTTCATCAGGCAATACTGTGTTTAATACTGGGTTAATAGACTCATTATTTTTTTGTAATGACTCAGTCATTTTATTTTGTTGAATATTGCTTTGCGCGCTCGCTTCAATATTCGCGCGAACTTTGCCTTTAATTGCAGAAAGTTCGGATTTTAGGGCTCTGTTTTTCATCAATGCAGTGTAAAACATTTTAGTGCCAATACATAACAATTAATACTGCTAAGCTACTTATGTAACATACAAATAGAGCTTCACAGTTAAGCTGTATAATTAAACTGCACGTTTATACAGCAAGATATAACAATACTTTTGAGGAAGATAAATTGAGTAATACCAATTTCGCAGAGATTACCGAGCAGTTACACACAGTTGCAGATTATTGTCGTTATGGCGCTAGTTTGTTCAATCAAGCAGAGCTCTTTTATGGTCATGGCAATGACAATGCTTTAAATGAAGCACTTACCTTAGTGATGTTTGCTTTATCCTTGCCCGAGGAGATGAGTATAGACGTTATGACTTGTCGCTTAGTTCAATATGAAAAGCAAAATATTCTAACACTTTTTGAGCAACGTATTGAAACACAACAACCGGTTGCCTACATCACTAACCTTGCTTATTTTGCGCAATTACCCTTTTATGTCGACGATCGTGTTTTAGTGCCTCGTTCACCTATTGGTGAATTAATTGAAAAACACTTTTCTCCTTACTTCACTGAGAAAAACCCACCAAAAAGAATTTTAGATTTATGTACCGGCAGTGGTTGTATTGCTATTGCCTGCGCAAGTTATTTTCCTGAAGCTGAGGTTGATGCCATCGATTTATCTATCGATGCGTTAAATGTTGCAGAAATTAATATTGAAAACCATGGTTTAAATGAACAAGTTATTCCAATTCAATCTGATGTTTTCTCTGGGGTTATTGCACAAAAATATGATTTAATTGTTACTAATCCTCCTTATGTTGATCAAGAAGACATTGATAGCTTACCGGTGGAATTTACCCATGAACCCAAAATAGGCTTAGGTTGTGGTGAAGATGGTTTAGATATTGTTCGTGTTATCTTGGCTGAGAGTGCTCTACACCTCAATGATGATGGCATACTCATTTGTGAAGTAGGTAATTCACAATATCATGTTGAAGCGCTCTATCCAGAGGTTGATTTTACCTGGTTAAGTTTTGAACGCGGCGGACATGGTGTTTTTATGTTAAATAAAGCGCAGTTAGAACAACATACAGAAACGTTTTTAGCGGCACTTAAATAGTAATAATCTCAAGAAAATAAAAAATTAGTAGCTATCTACAACAGCAGTTTAAAAAATGAACAGTAAAAGCTAGGTAGTAAAAAATAAGCTAGAACGTGTAGCGTTAAAAATAAATTAATAGGCGGTAATGTTCAATGTCAGGTAATACCTTCGGAAAGTTATTTACAGTCACCTCATTTGGTGAAAGTCATGGTTTAGGATTAGGCGCAATTATCGATGGTTGCCCACCAGGACTTGAATTATCTGAAGCAGATTTACAAATTGATCTCGACAGACGTCGTCCTGGTACTTCTCGATATACCACAGCACGAAGAGAACCAGATGAAGTAAAAATACTCTCTGGTGTATTCGAAGGTAAAACTACCGGTACACCAATTGGCTTAATGATTGAAAATACCGACCAACGTTCAAAAGATTATGGCAATATTGCCGACAGTTTCCGTCCAGGTCATGCAGATTATACCTATTGGCAAAAATACGGTTTACGTGACTATCGGGGTGGTGGTCGTTCTTCTGCTCGTGAAACTGCTATGCGTGTGGCCGCTGGAGCGGTAGCAAAAAAATATTTAGCTGAAAAATTTGGTATGACCATAAAAGCCTGTGTTACCCAAATTGGTGACATAGTTGCCAGTGGTCCAGATGGAGCACCGTTTGATGTTAATACCGTTGATTGGGCTAGCGTAGAAAATAATCTATTCTTCTTCCCAGATGAGACTAAAATTGAGCAGCTCGGAGAATACCTGCGTGGCATCATTAAAGAAAAAGATTCTATAGGTGCTAAAGTAACGGTTGTAGCAACTAATGTACCTGTTGGCTTAGGTGAACCTGTCTTTGATCGGTTAGATGCTGATATTGCCCATGGTTTGATGAGTATCAATGCGGTAAAAGGTGTTGAAGTTGGCGATGGTTTTGCCGTGGTAAATCAAAAAGGCTCAGAGCATAGAGATGAGCTTACTCCAGAAGGTTTTTTAACTAATCATTCTGGTGGTGTTTTAGGTGGAATTTCTTCAGGGCAGCAAATTATTGCTCATTTAGCCCTTAAACCGACATCAAGTATCGGCGTAAGTGGTAAAACGGTTGATTTAACCGGTAAAGCGACTGACATCATCACCAAAGGCCGCCATGATCCCTGTGTTGGTATTCGTGCTGTACCTATTGCTGAAGCAATGTTGGCGTTGACATTAATGGATCATTTCTTACGTCATCGTGGACAAAATGCTGATGTTCAATGCAATACACCAAAAATTGAAAGTTAAATAACAACAAGCTTATAGCCGTTAGCAAACAAAATGTAGGGTTTTAGTGGCAATTATAATGAGTTTAGGTAAGGTAAATAGTTTAAGTATAGTCATTCTATGGTTTACTTATTTAACGCGATATAAAGTCATTGTAAACCAACGAAGAAGGTCTTGAACAGTCTCACTTCATCGTTACTGTTACTTATAATGGAAAAACTATTATTTTATCACAGCGCCTTGAATTGAAATTTCTCAAGCACTCTGAAACTTGCATCTTGAATGAGAACAGGTATATAAACTAGGCTGAATGCTTTAGCAATCAGCCTAGTTTTTTTTAATTAATCACTATATTTTTCAATCATCATAAGGCTACACGCTTGGTATTTTTTAACGTGATGTTTGTTCGGCTATCTTCGAATTACTTCTTCTATTTTGCCTTATTGGGGTTAATATCACCCTATGTAGCTATTTTCCTTGATGGACAGGGCTTTAGTTCTCGCCAGGTGGGTGAAATTCTTGCCATAATTACCGCGACAAAAATAATTGCACCAAGCTTATGGGCTACACTTGCTGATAAAACAGCTAAACCGCTAGTTATCATTCGACTCGGGGCATTATTAGCACTGCTTAGTTTTAGCTTACTTTATTGGTTTTCCCTTTATTGGCCTATCACTTTTTGCTTAGCACTTTTTACTTTATTTTGGACCGCAATCTTACCGCAATTAGAAGTACATACGTTACACTCGATCAAGCAAAGTAATAAAATCTATGCCCGTATTCGCTTATGGGGGAGTTTAGGGTTTATTGTTTTAGCGGTATTAGCCGGCGAAGCTATCAGTGCCTTAGGTCATCAAGTATTTATCACATTAGGTGTTATTACCTTAGTCTTTCTATTGATCAGTACCTTGTTTTTAACTGCCAGAGAGCCGATAAAATCAGTACAAAAAAATACCAGTGTAGCCACTCCAATACTTAATAAAATTATTGATGGCCGTTTTATTTGTTTTTTTATCGCTGGTTTATTATTACAAGTTAGCTTCGCTCCTTATTACGGATTTTTTGCGCTGTTTTTACGAGATCTTCAATATTCAGGACTGACCGTTGGCTTAATTATTTCTTTAGGTGTCGTTGCTGAAGTTATTGCCTTTATTTATATGGGAGTATTATTTAAATACTTCTCTTTAAATATCTTATTAGTTTTTAGTTTAGGTATCACAGCTATACGTTGGTTTTTAATACCGATAGTTGCTGACTCAATAGTCTTGCTGGCTATAATACAATTAGGTCACGCGGCTAGTTTTGCTATTTATCATAGTGCTAGTATGGCATTTATTTCTTCGCACTTTACTAAGATGCAACAAAGTCGAGGTCAGGGTATTTATTTAGGGGGCGTGTATGGTATTGGTGGCGCTATTGGTGCCTAT
>JBKEHN010000052.1:0-18288 GCA_046710905.1 Colwellia sp. | reverse complement strand
GTTGCAGGCTTAGTAGTTGAAATACTTTGGCCACAATAGACTAACGATATTGTTTAGGGCCGGTATAGCGTTATGGCAGCAGGTAATACCTTTGCTGATATTTTAACGGGTTAAGTTAACCCAAGTGGTTAACCCAAGTGGTTAACCCAAGTGGTTAAGTAAAGTGGTTTACCTGCTTGCCTTGAATACACCGTAACTATTGTAGGTAATGATTATAACGTGAGAGAACGTTTATATAGTGAAGGGATCTTTATTAGTTATCGATGGTTTGAACAACAAAATATTAAAGCAATGTTTACCTTTGGTCATGGCTTATCATAGACATAATTTTCGTTAACTGATAATAGCTTATCATTATCAACAATTACTGCTGATTAAGGTATTATGGTGACAGTAAAGCTAACCAATATAGGCGTTTTCAAGGCGGTAGAAGTCGTATAACTATATCGGCAAGATAAATATAGAGAGTTAAAAAGCTATCTAACGTCTATACAAACACTAATTCACCAAAGTATTCGGGTCTATGGTAATCCGGTTCAACTACACCGATATTATTCCATACCGCGTATTGTGGCTCTGTTCTGCCGCCACAACGGTAGAAGTTAGCAAACCACTTATGCTTATTCACCCTTTCGCCAGTTAGTTGTTCAATCGCAGAAAAAGGTAGTATAATTTCAACGCACCATTGAGTATCATCTTCGCTTTCAATTTTTACTTGATTGTCCATAGTAAGGTTAAGACTGCTTTTACATTGTATTAAGCTTGCGGCTTCAACACTGAGAAATTGACGATTGTCGCGTCCTGCGCCATAAGCTAAATGTAAAGTCCCACAACAATTTACCTCTAGATTAACGTAACTACTACCCAGTACCCCAGAAGGGCTAAAGAAAAATTCAACACAAGAGTCTTCACAAATAAGCATATGATTTAACTTAGTCTGCTTGGCAAAACTGTGTTTGTCTTGAGCAATTATCTGTATAAATAAAGTATCGCTATTGGCGCTAAGCTTAACTTGTGTGTTTTGTTTTTTACCCGCTTGGTACCAGGGGAAATGGTTAACTTCTAAAGCTTCGATTGCTTGCCAATCAGGACTAAAGTTTATATTTTTGTTAATCGAAATGGTTGAATGAATAATATATTTTTTCATAGTTATCTCTTTAACGGAGGCTAAATAGTGACTTACGACTAATTATTTATTAATTTGGGTGATATTAAGCACTAAAACGGTGTCCAACGTGGTTAATTGCCATTGAATATTTAAGTCGTACAAGCTCATGCCATAAGTCTTATTATCAACTTTACCTTGTTTATAGGCTGGGCGTGGATCTTGTTTCAATACTTGCTCTATGAATAAGGCTAATTGACTATATTTTTGTGTATATTGCGCTAGATCAGTTTGCGCTTTGTTACTAAATTCTACCGTTAAAGCTGTTTCAGGTTGCTGTTGTGCAAAACCTGCATCAGCACCGATAATTGCGTCAGAATAGGGTACATAAGGTTTGATATCGATAATTGGTGTGCCATTCAATAAATCTAATCCTGAGAGATGTAAAACCGTTTGTTGTTTCTCTGTGACAACTTTATCAAGTTTCACTACCGACATGCCTATGGGATTTGGTCTAAATGTTGATCGCGTAGCAAGTACACCAGTTTTCATATTACCGCCAAGTCGAGGTGGTCGTACTAATGGTTTCCACCCTTGAGCTTGTGTACCATGGAATACAAAGAGTAACCAAAGATGGCTAAATTGCTCAATACCACGAACTAATTCGTGATTATTTGCTTCACCAACGAGTATAACTTTACCTTTGGCCGCACTGACTAAGTTTGGCTGACGAGGAATAGCAAATTTTTCTTGGTAAGGTGATTCAATAACGCCTATAGCATCAAACGTAAAGCTTTGTATTTCATCAGTTATAACAGATGATTTTACCATTTTATTGCTCTATTGGCTCATGTGGAGCGCCTAATCGATAAGCTTTAGCATAACAGACCACTTGTGCGACACAATGTTCGCTTTCAATATCAATACAACTAGTAAAAATAACGGCGTTGGCCTTTTGTGAAAATGCTATTTTTCTTGCTTGGGTGCGCGCATTAATGGCATCTGGTGGGGCAAGATGCTGCGCTTGTTGACAATCTTCTCCTTCGACTAAACCGACATACTTAAAGCTAGACATAAACTCAGTTTCATCTTTAAATATTTTAACCTTGCTAGCACTAAAGTACTCGTTAGCATTATCAGCTTTTACGTTACTTTCAAAGGTATAATTACCACTACAATTGGCAAGTAATGGCAGTACAATTAAAATAGATAACGTTTTTTTTGGTAAAAAATTAAGAGATAATATAGCTAGTTTTTTAGTTGAATTTTTCGATAAGTGTTCAGATAATAAGGTAGTGATTGTATTAGTCATGTACGGTTTCCTTACGGATAGGTTGTTTGGTAAAACCTCAATAGGTATTTGGCTTTTTTCCTGCTATCCAATAATGGAATAGCTGGTCTATGGTATGATTTTTTTGCATCATAAAAATCCAATTTCTTAAATAAATTTCAAAGGTACTATCATCGGTATTAATAGCAAAAGCCATTGATAACTCTGGTCTTGCTGGCTTTGGTACTATAACCGTGTATTCTGGATTTATTAGTGTCCAAGCGGAGGCGGTTGCTGCGCCAAAAAGCATGGCATCGATATTTTCATATTTTTCTTTAAAAAATAATCGAGGAGTAGAAATTTCCCATACGGTCGCTTTTTCAAAATAGCGACGAACAATATTTTCACTATAAAAAATTTCAGGAATACCTATAATCAAATCTTCTCTGGCAAAAATATTCTGCCAGTCACTAAACTCTTTTCGTCGTTCTTCTTTAACTAGAAACGCCATCGATTGACTAGAATAAGGCACCGTTAAGGTATATTGCTTCATATTATGGGGTGTTACTGGCATGCCTGTGGTCATGTCTAAGTAGCCGGATGAGAGTAACTGTTTTGCTTGATTGTGGTAAATACGGACAAATTCGATTGATACGCCTAAGTCATCGGCTAATAGATTAATAATTTCAATATCAAAACCAACAAGTTTGCCTTCGTTGTTATGAAAGGTGTAGGGTAAATCGTCACGGAAATAGCCAACTCGAATAAAACCACGTTGAGTAATTCGTTCTAAAACAGACACGTCAGGTATTTTTTTATCAACGCCTAGTTCTGGCTCAGCTAATACCTTAGCTTTTGCATCAAGCAGTATAAAGTCCCGTTTAATAAATTTACTATAACCTTGGTATTGGTAAGTGATAGCATCAAAAGTAAACCGTAATGAAATAAACGCTATCACAGATAGAATAGGCAAAATTATTAAATAGAGACTAAATGAACGCCATTTAAAGGTGAATTTTTTCAGCATACTGGTGGCAATAAGTAAGACCAAACTAATAGAAAAAATAACACTTAATAGTGCACTGAGACGACCAACAATAATATTTTCAGCGACCAAAAATAAATCAAATAATGAGCCAGGCACATTAAAAATATCTAATAAATTAGGTATTGCTAATGTTGTTGTGCCAAATAATTGCGGGATACCAGCGATTAATAGCTGTAGGTAATCGCTACTATTAACTTGTGAACCTGAAAACCAAGCGGCAAATAAGGTAAATAATAAGGCTAACAGCTTACCACCAACAGGCAGACTGAAACTGATTGGTACAATAATGCTGGGCATATTAATCACGTCTACTTTTAGTGTTTTATTCCCATTTTCAGTAGCGGGCATTTGCTCGATAAGGTGTTTCATTTTTTCAACAATAATAGGAATAACAATAAAGAAACTCCCCGTAGCAAAAGCGGTAACCATCGCTTCGCGCGAACTCTTTAATATCTGGCGGTAACTAAAGGGCGTAATAGTTGCCACAATGGCTGGCAGTACGATGAACGACAGTAAGAGTACTAAAACCGCGGCGGTAACAATATAGACTTGTAATCCGTCGAGTTGTTCACTGTTTATCGTTGCAGCAGCACGTTGAGCAATACAAAATATACCAATAGGTGCAAAGCGCATTACCATACTACTTACATTAACAACGGCTTTATTCAAACCATTTAAGACCGATAAGGTATGTTTTTTAACTTTTACCTGCATCAAGCCAATACCCATAAAAATACTGAACAGCACTACACTAGGAATTAAGCCATTCGCTAGGGCATAAAAAGGGTTTGTCGGGATAAACAGTGAAATAATATCAAATTCTGGTGTGATGCTTATGGTATTAAGACTATAAAAGTCGGCGCTTTTCCAGTTTGGAAAAGCGATTGGTGCAAGTAATATAAAGGTTATTACTACCACCAATAATGCCATTAAAATTACAAGGGTTACTTTTAAGGTGTTAGTGACTTTTAGTGGCGATAAACTACCAATACCGACAATAAGTGATAGGGCAATGTAGGGAAGGGCTGTCATCTGCAACAGCATAACAAAAGCATTAGCTAATTCATTAACGCCGACATATACGGAAGAAGATAAGCTACCTAACACTAAACCTATCATCATGGCTAATAGGATACGCGAGGAAGATGGTGTTTTACTCATGAAATGACTTAGCTTCGTGAACATGTGCTTATACCTATTTTCACCAGTTAATTTCTTAATAGCTCAAAGCGCTAATTATTTATTTATGACTTCAGATGTTATTAGTTTTTATAAACAACAAAAGGTATCACTACTAATGATACCTTTTCAAATCGTTAAACCTCAACATTGTGTTTGAATATGCTCATTTTCAGCCAAAGAGCTGGTTTATAAAGGCTTTATGCTAGGTTATTGATTGAGACAATAGAATAACTATTCTCTTTAATCAACGCCTGCCTAAAGGGGTTGATAATTACTACTCAAGCGTGCATCTTCAAGTTATATGGGTATAAATAACTGTTTGAGTTACTTAACGCGCATACCGGCTATGGCGCCATCATCTGGATTTAATATCCATAAATCTTTATCGCCAGGACCCGCTGCTAGTACCATACCTTCAGACAGTCCAAAGCGCATTTTACGTGGTGCTAAATTAGCAACCATCACCGTATGTTTACCAATTAAATCTTCCGGATTATAAGCAGATTTGATACCCGCGAACACTTGACGAGTTTCGGTACCTTCTTCATTAAGCGCTAAGGTTAGTTGTATTAATTTATCAGCTTTTTCAACATGTTCAGCATTAATAATTTTAACAATACGTAAATCGATTTTAGCAAAATCATCAAAGCCAATTTCTTCAGAGATTGGATCAGCCGCTAAAGGGTCAGCTAATGCCGCAGAGTTATCAACTATTTTAGGCGCTTTCTTTTTCTTGGCTGGTTTTTTCTGTTCTTCTACCGCGCCCGCTAAACTGTCTTTTGACGCTTCAGTCATCGCATTAACTTTATCCATATCAACACGCTGTAATAACGCTTTGAACTTATTGATTTTATGATCAGTTAATAACGTTTTATGTCCGTCCCAAACCAGCTCATCATTTAAGAACGCAGCGGTACTATCAGCAAGTACTGGCAATACAGGTTTTAAATAGATCATCAAGGTACGGAACATGTTGATACCTAATGAACAGATATCGTGTACCTCTTGTTGCTTAGTTTCGTCTTTAACAAGCTGCCATGGTTCTTTAATGGCGATATATTCATTGACTTTATCAGCAAGCGTCATGATTTCGCGCATTCCACGACCAAAATCGCGAGCCTCATAATGGGCCGCAATACTATCACCTGCAGCCATTACTTCTTCAGCTAGGGCTTGATCATCAACTTTAGTTGATAACATGCCATCAAAACGTTTAGTGATGAAACTTGCACAACGAGAGGCGATATTAACTACTTTACCGACTAAATCTGAGTTAACGCGTTGGACGAAATCTTCAAGATTTAAATCTAAGTCATCAATTTTGTGTGTTAACTTAGTCGCGTAGTAATAACGTAAGTATTCAGGATTTAAATGCGCTAAATAGGTATTAGCTTTAATAAAGGTACCTTTTGATTTAGACATTTTTTCGCCGTTCACGGTAACAAAACCATGAGCAAAGACAGCCGTAGGCTTACGATAATCAGCGCCTTCTAACATCGCTGGCCAAAATAGGCTGTGGAAGTTAATAATGTCTTTACCAATAAAGTGATAAAGCTCGGCGTCTGAATCTTTATTCCAATAGCTATCAAAGTCGATATTTTGTTTATCACATAAGTTTTTAAAGCTACCCATGTAACCGCAAGGAGCATCTAACCATACGTAGAAAAACTTGCCTGGGGCATTAGGTATTTCAAAGCCAAAATAAGGCGCGTCTCGGCTGATATCCCACTGTTTTAAACCTTGGTCGAACCATTCACTGAGTTTATTAGCCACTTCTTCTTGTAAGGTACCACTTCGGATCCAGTCTGATAACATGGTTTCAAAAGCAGGTAAGTCAAAGAAGTAATGCTCAGAATCTTTTAATATCGGGGTTGCGCCTGAAATAGCAGAACGTGGATTAAGCACTTCTGTTGGCGAATAAGTCGCACCACAGTTATCACAGCTGTCGCCGTTCTCATCTTCACTTTTACATTTCGGACAGGTGCCTTTAACAAAGCGATCAGCTAAGAACATGCCTTTTTCAGGATCAAATAACTGAGAAATAACACGGGTTTTAATATGGCCTTTAGCATGTAAGCGGTTGTATATTTCTTGTGAGAATTCTTTGTTTTCTTCACTGTGCGTTGTATGGTAGTTATCAAAGCTTATGTGAAAATCACTAAAGTCTTTAATACGCTCTTCACGCACACCTTTGATCATTTCTTCCGGCGTTATACCAAGCTCTTGTGCTTTAAGCATAATTGGTGTGCCATGAGCATCATCTGCACAGACAAAATAGGTTTCATGTCCGCGCATTCGTTGAAAACGTACCCAAATATCGGTTTGAATGTGCTCTAGCATATGGCCTAAATGGATAGAGCCATTGGCATATGGGAGAGCACAAGTAACTAGAATTTTGCGCTTTTCTGGTAAAGAATACGATGCCGCGTTTGATGTAGCTTCAGATAAAGTAGTTTCAGACATGAAAAATAGTTGTTTTTGATGGTAATAATGTCGGCAATAGTACAGAATTTAGCAATGATTTTCATTAGTTGAATGCAACTAATTTCGCTATTTTTTTATTTAAAGGTCTCCGAGTCATTATGTTTGGTAAAATCTTCTCAAAAAAGACGTCTAAAACTGACGCAAATTCACATGGTGAAACACTCAATACCGCTGAAGTTGAAGAACTTATTAAAGAGTCATTAACGCAATATAATTCAAATAACTTTCCACAAGGTGTGCTCGCTGTTTGTCAGCAGTTAGTTATTATTCAAAAAAGTAAGAAAATAACTATCAAGCTCATCATGCCTTTTGTTTGCCAAGGTGAATTAGATTTACTCGCACAAACGTTAACTGAGCATTTAGCCTGTACAGTCAAAATTAAGGTTGAATTAGCGATAAAAGCCGTTCGTCAGTTTTCCCTAGGAAAAGCTCAAGAGATTAGTGGACAAGGTTCTTTACCTCAAGGACGGGTTGCTAATATTATTGCTATTGCCTCAGGTAAAGGCGGGGTAGGTAAGTCAACTACCACAGTTAACTTGGCTTATGCGCTGATAGCAGAAGGTGCAAGCGTAGGGATTTTAGATGCCGATATATACGGTCCATCAATTCCCTCTATGCTCGGTCTTAAAGATGAAAAGCCAAGTTCTACAGACGGTAAGTTGATGACTCCGCTGTACGCTAAAACAATTAAAGGCGCTAAAGGGTTAAGTGCCATGTCTATTGGTTTTTTAGTTGATGAAGCCGATGCTACTGTTTGGCGAGGTCCTATGGCCAGTACTGCTTTTAATCAATTATTAAACGAAACTGACTGGCCAGAGCTCGATTATCTACTTATTGACATGCCGCCTGGGACTGGTGATATTCAATTGACTTTGGCACAAAAAGTACCCGTGGCAGCGGCGGTTATAGTTACTACACCACAAGATATAGCCCTAATTGATGCCGTTAAAGGTATTGCCATGTTCGATAAGGTTAAAGTACCAGTATTAGGTATTGTAGAGAATATGAGTTACCACTTATGCGAAAACTGTGGTCATCAAAGTCATATCTTTGGTCAGGAGGGTGGCAAGCATATGGCAGAAGATCAAGAAACCGTGTTATTGGGGCAATTACCTTTAGATATTACGATTCGCCAAGATGCTGATTTTGGTGAATCTGACATAATTGAAAATAGCGCTGGTGAAATAGCCAACCATTACCGTAAAATAGCTCGCAATGTTTCGGCGCAATTATTTTTACAGTGTGACAATGCTAGCCCACTAACGGCAACAATAACCACGCGTACCTAAACTACAAAGGTTTAAGCGCAATCTATAGTTACAATAATATAAAGACAAACCATTATGAGATTATGTGATAAAGATATAGAACAATACCTTAATGATGGAAAAATCATTATTGAGCCAAAACCTGACAGTTCAATGATTTCAGGTGTCAGTGTTGATATTCGATTGGGTAATGAATTTAGAGTTTTTCAAGATCATACTGCGCCTTATATTGATTTAAGTGCGCCAAAAGCTGAAGTACAAGAAGCAATGAACTCTATCATGAGTGATGAGATTCATATTGCAGATGGTGATGCTTTCTTTTTACATCCAGGCGAGCTGGCATTGGCGGTAACGCTTGAATCAGTTACATTGCCTGATAATATTGTCGGTTGGCTTGATGGTCGTTCATCATTAGCTCGTTTAGGACTAATGGTGCATGTAACCGCTCATAGAATTGATCCCGGTTGGTCTGGTCAAATAGTGTTAGAATTTTATAACAGTGGTAAGTTACCGTTAGCACTTCGGCCACAAATGAAAATAGCGGCATTAAACTTTGAAACAATGTCATCAAGTGCCGCACGTCCTTATAACAAGCGAAAAGATGCTAAATATAAAGACCAAAAAGGTGCTGTTGCTAGTCGAATTAGCCAAGACGATAACGAATAAGTACTCTGTTAGTTAAGTGTTATTCATTAAATTTATAAGGTGAAATAGCACACTTAGAATAAGTGAAATGAGTTAACTATAGTATGTCTATATTTAATTATTTTGTGATGTTATCTGTTTGCTAATGAGTTATCTAAATGATTTTTTAAAAGGCTTGTATGCGATGTTATTGATTGAAGGGATAACATTGTCTTCAATCAATGCCTGCCTCTGAGCCTTTTTAATTCTCGTTAAGTGAACAATAAATTAGTCCGGGTAGCGATTTGTTTTACGCAAGTTTCTAATGCATGGATGAGCTTTTCATTATCATGGTGATGTGCCACTTTGTCGTGACTTAAGTCTTGGCAAATTATATTCACTTTATCTGAGCTGATATTTTTATCTTGGCAAATGACGCTGTCTATTGGCAAGCAACCAATGTTACTTTTAATCCAATCCAATTTTTCATCTAACGTTAACTTAGCTGCAGGGCTATGCTCTGCAACGATATTATCAATAAAAACACTATGTCCTTTGCGTTTATTTAATGCTTTAGCTATATCTCTTACTAAAAGTGGTGGTACAACACTTGTTAAGAAGCTACCTGGACCTAAGATAATAAGATCTGCATTATTAATGGCTTCAATACAAGGCGCAACAGACTTAACTAAGGGAGCTAACATTAAATCGGTAGGCATTATTGGCATTTCATCTACGGAGAGCTCACCAAGACGACAGCGCCCTTCAGGATAGAAGGCCATTAAATCTGTTGGTGTTTCAGACATTGGGAATACCTGTGTTTTTACGCCCAATAGTCTACGTACGAGTTTAATAGAGTCCATAGGGCTTGATTGAACTTTCCCTAGTCCGTAAAGAATCAAGTTACCTAGGTTATGGCCACCCAGTTCATCTTCTCCTTCAAAGCGAAAATTAAATAATTGACTACCAATTGAATTTTCATCAACTAACTGAGTTAAACAATTACGTAAATCACCCCAGGCAATAGTACTACTTCTTTGTCTTAATCGACCTGTTGAACCACCATTATCTGTGGTGGTAACAACACCTGTGAGCTGATGACCCATAAAAGAGAGAGTAGAGAGTACACGACCTAAACCGTGTCCACCACCAATTGCGACTATATTAAGTTTTTTGAGCTGCATACGTTTTACTATTTCATTATGGTATGGCTAAGTACTGTAAACCATACCGCTAAACAACAAAAAGATAAAGGAACTAACGGTATGGAGACAATATTCTTATATTAGATAGTGGAATAGGGTGGTTCAACTTATGCAGAACAACAAAAGTAATATTTAATTCCTAAAAAGCTATTTCTATATAGTTAATAATTATATGGCATTTACAGCGAGTTAGCTTTGCTTAGACAATAAATAGACACCTTGCTCATTATGCGATCAGTTAAAGCATTCCTTTCTAAATAAATACTTTTTTTTACAAATAAGTGTTGACAGTTTAAAGGCTGCTGCTCATAATGCGCCTCGTTTTCAGCAAGTGTTAGGTCCACTCGTTGAAAGCCTGTTTGATAGCTATTAGGCCAGTTATTAAACGACTCGATTAATTCGGGGCTATAGCTCAGCTGGGAGAGCGCTTCGCTGGCAGCGAAGAGGTCTGCGGTTCGATCCCGCATAGCTCCACCATATTAGGTTTTTTGTTCAGGTTAACTCTTGAGTTGATATTTACAAAAAATAGATAGTTTAATTAATTTGTTTATATTATTTATAATGTAGGCAATTAATTTGTGTCCCTATCGTCTAGAGGCCTAGGACACCGCCCTTTCACGGCGGTAACAGGGGTTCGAATCCCCTTAGGGATGCCACTATTTCTTCATCAATTTCACTATATGAATGTGATGAAGATAATTAAGTTTGCTTAAACTTATAAAAATTTAAGCATGTTCTGAAATAGCGATTAGCTAGTTCTGTGTCCCTATCGTCTAGAGGCCTAGGACACCGCCCTTTCACGGCGGTAACAGGGGTTCGAATCCCCTTAGGGATGCCACTTCTAATTTCTTTATTTATTTATTTAAAGGAATATACAGGAGGAGCATTAATAAGTTACTTAGACTTATAAAAAATTAAGTATGTTCTGAAATAGCGTTTAGCTAGTTCTGTATTTGTATAATGTTGGTAGGCTTCGTAGGCTTAGCACTTCTCAAACACATAACTAATGAAGTTTACTGCGAAACAGCTAGTTCTGTGTCCCTATCGTCTAGAGGCCTAGGACACCGCCCTTTCACGGCGGTAACAGGGGTTCGAATCCCCTTAGGGATGCCACTTCTAATTTCTTTATTTAAAGGAATATACAGGAGGAGCATTAATAAGTTACTTAGACTTATAAAAAATTAAGTATGTTCTGAAATAGCGTTCAGCTAGTTCTGTGTCCCTATCGTCTAGAGGCCTAGGACACCGCCCTTTCACGGCGGTAACAGGGGTTCGAATCCCCTTAGGGATGCCACTTCTAATTTCTTTATTTATTTAAAGGAATATACAGGAGGAGCATTAATAAGTTACTTAGACTTATAAAAAATTAAGTATGTTCTGAAATAGCATTTAGCTAGTTCTGTGTCCCTATCGTCTAGAGGCCTAGGACACCGCCCTTTCACGGCGGTAACAGGGGTTCGAATCCCCTTAGGGATGCCACTTCTAATTTCTTTATTTAAAGGAATATACAGGAGGAGCATGCAGTTATCTTATTACTGTTTTCAAATAAGATATTAGAGTTTTAGTTTTTTAATTGTCTTCAATAATTGACATTAATTAAATTAAATCAGTAGAGTAATCTACTAGACAGTTTGAAATGATTTAGTGTATTAATTAAATCTATCAGTGTCCCTATCGTCTAGAGGCCTAGGACACCGCCCTTTCACGGCGGTAACAGGGGTTCGAATCCCCTTAGGGATGCCATTTTATTTTAATTGATTAAAGAGATAATTAATTACATGAGAAAACCCACGCAATATGTAAATATTGCGTGGGTTTTTTTTACTTTTTATTTAGTGGTGATTTTAGTGTTGGGTGTTTAGTTTATATTTTTACGTTGGTAGCGTTTGCTTTTCACTTTATAGTAGTATTATCTCATATTGACTGCTGTATCAGTGATGTTACATTGGAATACAACAAGGAAGTAACATGAATAAAATTAACTATCCCGTTAAAGGCGCTTGTCAGTGCAGCTAAGTGAACTATTAATTATTCGCTACGCTAGTTATGGTTGTTGCTAGTCATTACTGTTAGTGTCAAAAAATATCAACCAGTACTTTAGAAGATAGTAGAGTCATTCAACCAAGTATGCATATCTGGACCTGTGAGAAACAAGCATGGTTTAAACTACCAATAGATTTATCCTCTTATGAAAAATAACTATTTTAATATTTTAGCCGTTTAGTCAGTAATACTACTTTTTTAGCCATTTAAAATGCATCACTTAATGAGTTTAATTGCTCTAAGTATTAATTGACTACATAATGAGGAAATGAAGGTGTTAAAAGGCATTTATCATTTAGCGATTATCGACTCTGATAATAGTTCAAAAGACTTTTATACCCAAATTTTGGATTAAAAGCTATCGTATAATATTTTTAAATCAGCCAAATTGCTCATTTTAATTACTATATTTATGCATTACCCGAGGTTTTCTCTACTAATTAGTTTATTGATAGCTAAGTTAATTTATCCTTTAATCCCCGCAGCAGAGTAAAGTCAGCTATTTACTCTGTACTTATCACTATCTCCGCTTTAAAAATTTTACACTTATCGCTAACTACTGAAAATTATTGTCGACAATAATTACTAAGTAAGCTTGATTAAATCTTATGTTAAGATATTATTGATGTATGTCACTATATTTGTCGACAATAATATTGATTTCGATAAGTACATATTTAGGTTTAACAAAATATTATGCTTTTACAAAACCCAACAAAACAGACGGCAGTTACTACGTCCGATAAAGTCTTTGAACAACTTCAACATGCCATTGTTGAAGGTGATATGGCTGCGGGTAGCAAAATCAGTGAACCTGAACTTGCCAAACGTTATGAAATAAGCCGTTCGACTTTACGTGAAGCGTTAAATCGTCTAGAAAAATGTCACTTGATAGAACGTAAGGCTAATATTGGCTCACGGGTAGTTGATTGCACCATTGAAGGATTACTTGAGTTATACATTACCCGCGAAGCACTTGAAGGTATGGCGTGTCGACAAGCTGCATTAAATATGACTGATGAAGAAATCGTGGATATGCAAAATATGTTGGCTCAACATGCTGGTGATAAAGCATTACAAGATGGCGTGGCTTATTACCAAGAAGAAGGTGACGTTGATTTTCATTATAAAGTCATTTTGGGTAGTCATAATCAACAATTGATCAACCTTATTTGTGGTCAGTTATATCATTTAGTACGCATGTATCGTTGTCAGTTTGGAATGCATAGTCCAAGAGCTACGCGTGCTTTTACCGAACACTCAAATATTATCGAAGCGATCAGCGATCGAGATGGAGAATTAGCCGAATTATTAATGCGTCGCCATATTGCGGCATCACGTAAAAATATTGAAAACAAAATAGCGTTGCAAAAAGCAGCTCAACAATTTGAGGAGACCTAAGATGTCAGCAAATGAATCAACTAAAAGACTTTCACCGGGTAAAAAATTTCGACTAGCCCTAGAAAATAATAAACCTTTGCAAGTAGTGGGTACGATAAACGCTTATTGCGCGATGATGGCTGAACAACTTGGCCATCAAGCTATTTATTTATCAGGTGGTGGGGTTGCTAATGCGTCTTACGGTTTACCAGATTTAGGTATGACATCACTTAATGATGTTATCGCCGACGTACAACGAATTACTGGCGCGTCAAGCTTACCTTTATTGGTTGATATTGATACCGGGTGGGGTGGGGCGTTTAATATTGCCAAAACCATTCGTGATATGGAAAAAGCTGGTGCAGCAGCGGTTCATTTGGAAGATCAAGTCGCACAAAAACGTTGTGGACACCGCCCTAATAAAGAAATCGTCTCAACAGAAGAAATGGTTGACCGTATTAAGGCTGCGGTAGATGCAAGAATAGACAGTGATTTTTTCATTATGGCTCGTACAGACTCTTTTGCACAAGAAGGCATAGAAGCTGCTATTGAACGTGCTAAAGCTTATGTTACAGCGGGTGCTGATGGTATCTTTGCAGAAGCGGTAAAAACAGAAGAACATTACCGGGCATTTACACAAGCATTAGATGTTCCTGTATTAGCCAACATTACTGAATTTGGTCAAACAGAGCTTTGGAATAAAGAGCAATTAGCTGAGTGGGGCTGTGCGATGGTGCTATATCCTTTATCAGCATTTCGTGCGATGAATAAAGCGGCTGAGTCTGTTTATAAAACACTATTAAATGATGGTGACCAAAAAGCTGAAATTGATAACATGCAAACGCGTATGGATTTATATGACTACCTTGGTTACCACGACTATGAGCAAAAGTTAGATGGGCTTTTCTTTGAAGGTAAGAATAAATAATAAAACGAATACTTTACTGGCTAATAGAGCGGATATAAATACCACCATAGTCAGTAGAGTGATAACCACAAAATTTATAAATACTATCAAATGAGGAAAGCATAATGACCAAAACAACAGAGAAAAGTGTCGCTAGCAAACCAGCAAATACCGCAGGACTAAGAGGACAAAGCGCGGGTGAAACATCCCTGTGTACTGTAGGAAAGTCAGGCTCTGGTTTAACTTATTGTGGTTATGATGTTGCCGACTTAGCTGAAAATTCAATCTTTGAAGAAGTAGCCTATCTACTTTTTAATGGTGAGTTACCAAACCAAGCACAATTAGATGCATACAAGTCAGAATTAAAGTCAATGCGCGACTTACCAGCAGCGGTAAAAGCGGTATTAAAACTTATCCCTAAAAACACTCATCCTATGGATGTAATGCGTACGGGTTGTTCTGTTTTGGGTAATATTGAACCTGAAAATAATTTTTCTGAGCAAAACAATGCAGCAAATCGTTTGTTAGCCGCTTTCCCTGCCATTATGTGTTATTGGTACAAGTATTCACATGATGGTGTTGAAATTGACTGTATGACTGATGAAGACTCACTGGGCGGACACTTCTTACGTTTATTAAACCAAGAAGAGCCTTCAGAGCAACATAAGCGGGTAATGGATGTTTCATTAATATTATATGCAGAACATGAGTTTAACGCGTCAACCTTTACTGCGCGTGTCTGTGCATCAACATTATCAGATATGTTCTCCTGTATCACCGGTGCTATTGGTACGCTACGTGGTCCTCTTCATGGTGGTGCTAACGAAGCCGCAATGGATATGATTGAAAAATTCGCTTCACCTGCGGATGCTAAAGCACAAATGGCTGGCATGTTAGCGCGTAAAGAAAAAATCATGGGCTTTGGTCATGCAATTTACCGTACATCAGATCCTCGTAATACCGTCATCAAAGCATGGTCTGAAAAATTAGCCACTGAGGATGGCAATACCTTGTTATACGACATTTCAGTGGCCTGTGAAGAGTTCATGTGGGACAGCAAAAAATTATTTTGTAACGCAGATTTTTTCCATGCCTCTACTTATAGCTATATGGGTATTCCAACTAAATTGTTTACACCTATCTTTGTTTGTTCACGCTTAACCGGTTGGGCAGCTCATGTAATGGAGCAGCGTTCTAATAACCGTATAATTAGACCGAGCGCAGACTACACCGGCAGCGAGCCACGTAAGGTTTCTCTTATCTCTGAGAGGTAGGATAGACTTGGTATTTGCTCTGATTTCGTCGTTGGATCTCTACTCGCATAGTAAACTATACGTCGTATCGTCCGCCTTGAACTCAAAGCAACTTCCGTCGTCTTGATTCGATTTATATAAAGGTATTTTTTCTGTGTTGAATTAATGCCTTTATTTTTAGTTATTGTTTATTAGAAATGTTTCCTGGATTAAGTTATGAATTATCAATACCGAAAACCGCTACCTTGCTATAAAGAGAAGGGTGCGACGATAGATTTTTTTGATACGCGTGAAGCGATCGAAACCATCAAACCAGGCGCTTACGCTAAATTACCTTACACCTCACGCGTACTTGCTGAGCAATTAGTGCGTCGTTGTGATCCTGAAATGTTAACTGATTCGTTAAAGCAAATTATCGACGTTAAGCAAGACCTTGATTTTCCTTGGTATCCAGCACGTGTAGTGTGTCATGATATTTTAGGTCAAACCGCCTTAGTTGATCTAGCGGGTCTTCGTGACGCAATCGCTGAGCAAGGTGGTGACCCATCAAAAGTAAACCCCGTAGTACCAACACAATTAATTGTCGACCACTCGTTAGCAGTAGAAGCACCTGGTTTTGATCCACAAGCGTTTGAGAAAAACCGCTCGATTGAAGACCGTCGTAATGAACAGCGTTTTCACTTTATTGAATGGACTAAAACGGCATTTAAAAACGTTGACGTTATCCCTGCCGGTAACGGCATCATGCACCAAATCAATTTAGAAAAAATGTCGCCGGTTATTCAAGCGCGAGATGGTGTCGCTTTCCCTGATACTTGTGTTGGTACTGATAGTCACACGCCACATATTGATGCACTAGGTGTTATTGCTATTGGTGTCGGCGGCCTAGAAGCTGAAACTGTAATGCTTGGACGTCCATCGATGATGCGTTTGCCTGATATTATTGGTGTTAAGTTAACCGGTAAACGTCAACCCGGTATTACGGCTACCGATATGGTCTTAGCTATTACTGAGTTCTTACGCAATCAGAAAGTAGTATCTAGCTATTTAGAATTCTTCGGTGAAGGCACTAAAGGTTTAACCATTGGTGACCGAGCCACTATTTCAAACATGACGCCCGAATATGGTGCGTCGGCAGGTATGTTCTACATTGATGAACAAACCATCGATTATTTGAAAATTACTGGTCGTGAACCAGAGCAAGTAAGACTTGTTGAAACTTACGCGAAACACACAGGTTTATGGGCTGATGACCTAAAAGAAGTAGAATATCCACGTGTTATCGAATTTGACTTATCAACGGTTGGTCGTAACTTAGCAGGACCTTCTAATCCACATCGTCGTTTAGCGACCGCTGATTTAGTCTCGAAAGATATTGCTAAAGGTTTAGCGGCGTGTAAAGAGGATGAAGCGAATGGCCTAATGCCAGATGGCGCGGTAATTATTGCGGCTATTACCTCATGTACTAACACATCAAACCCACGTAACGTTGTTGCTGCGGGTTTGGTAGCTAAACGTGCTAACGAATTAGGTTTAGTCCGTAAACCTTGGGTTAAATCATCATTTGCGCCAGGTTCAAAAGTAGCCAAACTTTATTTAGAAGAAGCAGGTCTACTCTGTGAAATGGAAAAATTAGGTTTTGGTATCGTTGGTTATGCCTGTACAACCTGTAACGGTATGAGCGGTGCGTTAGATCCTAAAATTCAGCAAGAAATTATTGACCGTGATTTATACTCTACTGCAGTATTATCAGGTAACCGTAACTTTGACGGCCGTATTCATCCATACGCCAAACAGGCATTCTTGGCATCGCCACCATTAGTTGTTGCTTACGCTATTGCCGGTACCATGCGTTTTGATATTGAACGAGATATTTTAGGCCAAGATCACAACGGTAACGATATAACCTTGAAAGATATCTGGCCATCAGATGAAGAGATTGATGCAATTGTCGCTTCCTGTGTTAAGCCTGAGCAATTCAAGAAAATCTACACGCCAATGTTTGATTTAGGTGCGTTTGAGCCAGCTGAGAGCCCATTATACAACTGGGATCCTAAAAGTACTTATATCCGCCGACCTCCTTACTGGAATACAGAGGGGGAAGGAGCAATAGCAGGTGTTCGTACCATGAAGGGTATGCGTCCTTTAGCGGTATTAGGTGACAATATCACCACTGATCATTTATCACCATCAAATGCGATTCAGTTAAATAGCGCTTCAGGTGCTTATCTTGAAAAAATGGGCTTACCCGTAGAAGACTTTAATTCATACGCAACTCATCGTGGCGATCATGAAACGACGCAACGAGCAACGTTCGCTAACCCAAAATTGTTTAATGAAATGTGTCGTGATGAAAATGGCGAAGTCAAACAAGGTTCTTTAGCACGTATTGAACCTGAAGGTATTGAATCACGCATGTGGGAAGCCATCGAAACTTACATGGAGCGAAAACAGCCATTAATCATTATTGCAGGTGCAGATTATGGTCAAGGCTCTTCACGTGATTGGGCTGCAAAAGG
>JBKEHN010000051.1:0-18298 GCA_046710905.1 Colwellia sp. | reverse complement strand
AAAATTAAAATTAAAGTCAAGATAGCTTATTGCATGAGTAACGCTAGGCTGCGTTAGTTAAACCTTGTAAGTGTCTAACCACATCATTTGATTCATATAACCATTGAACTTGGCCATCCGCTTTCTCAATACGTAAACAAGGTACTTTACGTTTACCGCCTTCACGGATAAGTTCTTGTTGAAAGTTGTTTTTACCACTGATATTACGTAACTCAACTTTCAAGCCTTCACGCTTCATGGTACGGCGAACTTTCACACAAAATGGACACGATGGTAGTTGATACAAACTTAATGTTTGTGTTTTAGCATCAATTTTAGCTTGTTCTTTTGCAGCTCGTTTTGGCGAACGCGGTGAAAAGATAAAGTTTAGTAATAAAATTAATTGCCCTATTGGCCAACGGATAGCTTTCATCAACATAATAATTCACAACTCTTGGTAATCTAAAAAAGCTAACATATTGTTTATGCTAACGACTATGATAGTGCTGGTGGTATTGGCGCATTGTGCACCCAATTTTTCAATATTCTAACATATCTAACGACGATTTATTCTTACCTTGTTTACTACTGTATATTTTCTTCCTAGGTAATGTTCTACCGTAACTATCAACAGTATGAAACGTCTACCACATCAAATCATCTGGGATTTGATAATCTGCGTACGGATCGTCTTCATTAGTTTCTAAAGCTTCGACCTTATCGTTTTGAACTAATATGATACTACTGTCGAGTTCGGCTACTTTGGCAGCTGTTTCACTAGTGACAAGATAAGTCGTTTCATTTAAACCACACAGTGCCAAGCGTCCATCGACTAGTGCTTTATGCGTTATAGTATCAAGGAATAATTTTTTAACTTTAGTAGCAAAAGTATAGTTATATTCACTTTCACCTTTAACACCTTTTATTTGGTGATGCTCAAGGATTTGATTGATTCGTAATTGCTGCTCTTTGTTGGCAAGTTCACTGTTTTTTACATCATTGAGCGCAGTATCTTTAGCCAGTTTATCGGCTTTTGATACCGCTAAATCTTTTTTTACCTGCTCTTGTAAACTTGCACCGTGCTCAACACCACTGCGCTTTTGTTTATTTTTTTTACGGGTGTCAGCATTGGCTTGACGTGCTTTTTGTTTGGTCGTTAATCCTGCTTTGAGCAATTGGTCTTGAAGGGAGGCCATTAGTAATCCTTAAAACGTTAATACGATATGAATACTTTATTAGTACAATAGGTGAATCAAAATTAGTGCTATTCTATCTATATTTAACTTAAAGTGCGAATAGACTAAACAATATGTATGCTTGAAAGTGCACTTTGACTAATTACCTATCTGTAATAACAACTGATAACATAGAATAAGGCAAAGATTAGTAGTTAGCTACAATAGTTAAAGTCATTACTTAACTGATCGTGTATACGATATTTAAAATAGGGTAAACATATAAGAACTCACTCTTTTAGCGAGTTTAAACGTTTTAAACACCCTACTCTTATAACTAATAACTTAATGAATTCAATAACTAAGAAATAAATTTTATTTATCTGACTTTCATTTTTTAATTAGATGCGTTAATGTACGTCTACTCAATTATAAATATTTAAAAATAACTATAATTTCACATTACAGAAATAGGAAGAAGTATGTCTCAAGCAAGTGCACGCCACCTTTTAGTGGATACAGAAGAACAATGTTTAGCCTTAAAAGCTGAAATCGAAGCCGGTAAAGACTTTGCTGATGTTGCAAAAGAGCATTCAAATTGCCCATCAAATGCCCAAGGTGGCGATTTAGGTAGCTTTGGCCCAGGTCAAATGGTTCCTGAATTTGACAAAGTTGTTTTTTCAGCGCCTTTGAATACAGTACAAGGTCCGGTACAAACTCAGTTTGGTTACCATTTATTAGAAGTTACAGCACGTGACTAATAGCGATTAAATCGAAACGCTTCAGGTGGTCTGATTTAATAAAGTTTAGGGTCTGTTGTTCTTTCACAGTTAAATTTGGTTCGAGTTAAAAGCGTTTTAATCGCGGCGGCTGTTATATAGCCTAGTCACGCTAAGTAAATACTAGTTAACACAGAGTAAAATGCTTTTAGCCGAATCCTTTGGACAGTGTTTTTTGGCTATTTTTACAGCGTTATCGCCTTTTTATGTGAAATAACCACATTACCAAGGCTCTGCCTTGTATAAATAGCCAACAAATAGCTGCAAAAAATCTCGAAAGATGATCAGATCTTAATGAAATAAAACTTTATTTATTAAAGACAATAAAAAAGCCGCAACAAGTTGCGGCTTTTTTGATGCTGTTATCTAGTGAATATTGACTAACTAAACATTGCTTTCATAATCCAGAAGAAGATGATGGATAAACCAGCACCTACAGGTAAGGTAATTACCCAAGAAACAACAATGTTACGTACTACAGTCAAATTAATCGCGGCGATACCACGTGCCATACCTACACCTAACACAGCACCAACTAAGGTTTGCGTTGTTGAGATAGGTAAACCTGCACCAGAAGCAATAACTACGGTACTAGCCGCAGCTAATTCCGCAGCAAAACCACGACTTGGCGTTAAGTGGGTAATGCCTTGACCGATGGTGGCAATAACTTTATGACCAAATAAGGCTAGGCCAGCAACAATACCAAAACCACCAAGTGGTAATATCCACCAAGCAATCGCTGATTTAGCAGCAATTTGTCCATCATTTTCAACAATACTTACCACAGCAGCTAATGGACCAATAGCATTGGCAACATCATTTGAACCATGGGCAAAAGCCATTGCACAGGCAGTAACAATCATAAGTACTGCAAATACTTTTTCTACATTGGCGTAGTGAGCTTCTTTAGCAAGCGTCTCATCAAACTGTAAACGGCTAATAAAGAATTTACCAATTGCAGCAACAATAACAGCAACAATAGCGGCTAAGTAGAAACCACCTGCACCTTTAATTTCAAAATTAACAAAACCTAAGTCAACATTTTCTAAGCCAATATGCTTAAGGCCTTTTTTGATAGTTACCAGTGATAATACAAAACCAGCCAGGAACATATATGCGGGCACCCAACGTTTTGCTTGTACTAGTGGCTTATCAGTATCAAAAATAAGTTTTTGTGCACTATTAAAAATAATAAAGGCGATAATACCTGAGATAAGTGGTGTGATAATCCAACTACCTACGATACCAACTACCTTGCCCCATTCTACTGCATCAGTACTTACGCCAACAGCAGCAAAACCAACAATAGCACCTACAATAGAATGCGTAGTTGATACAGGCCAGCCAAGAGCTGAAGCTATTAATAACCAAGTAGCTGCAGCAAAAAGCGCAGAGATCATGCCGTAAACAAGTAATTCCGGGGTATCAATAAAGTAACTGGCATCGATAATGCCTTTACGTATCGTTGAAGTCACTTCACCACCAGCAAGATAAGCACCGGCAAATTCAAACACCATTGCAATCATAATGGCTTGTTTAATCGTTAATGCTTTCGAACCAACAGAGGTTCCCATCGCATTAGCGACATCATTGGCACCAATGCCCCATGCCATGAAGAAGCCAACAACAGCAGCAAGGATTACAAAAGTGCCGCCTGAGTTAAGTATAATTTCCATCAGTTAAGCCTTATTTTCTAGCCAGAAGAATTTCTAAACGTGCACCTACACGTTCAGCAAGATCGGCTAAGTCGCCAACCCAATCAATAATTTGATATAAGAACATTACATCAATTGGATTCAAATCCTTTTCAATCGCTAACAAGTTTTTGCGCAAAATAATTTGTAAGCCATCGGTGTCATCTTCGATAGCATCTAACTGATTAATCATTTTCTCAACCAATGCTACTTCACGACCACGAAAACCAGTTTCTAATAAATCATCTAATTCATTAATCGCTTCAGCTGCTTTTTCCGTTGCATCAATACAGCGTTTTAAATAAATAGAAAATTCAACTTGTAAGCTAACCGGTACTTCAAGCTTACGCCCTAATACACGACCAGCGATATCTTTTGCTTTGTTCGCTATTTTGTCTTGTTGGGTAAGTAATTCAAGTAAGTCAGCTCGATCAACTGGCATAAATAAACCACCAGGGAGTTCTAGACGTAATTGACGTTTAAGGGTATCAGCATCTTGCTCTAACTTTGAAAGTTTACGACGAATTTTTGCCGCTTCACTCCAGTCTTTTGCAGTACATGCTTCAAAAAATGGGATAAGTTGTTTACTACATTTAACAACTATTTGAATATGTTTTTCTAACGGTTTTATCGGTGATTTTGCAAATACACCTAAGATTGAATTTTTAGCCATAATTGTGTTTCCAGTCAGTATAACTCTCATCATTACAATTCGTCGCGGATAGTACCCCATTTAACTTCTAATGTTAAATGCTAATGTAGGCTTAAATTTTTGTTTTTATTAACTTACCGCAACCATGTAAATATATTTTTACTAAGCACTAGTTCAGTACACATTTAATCAATTGAATTTATTATTATTTTTAATAATAAATTTATTAAAAATCTATTATAAGTTTTTTATATCTTCTGCTGTGGTATGACGTACAACCTTACCTTTAACAAAATAAATGATGTATTCACAGATGTTTTGACAGCGATCACCAATACGTTCTAGTGCTCGCGCTGACCAAATGACCGTCATCACTTGTGGAATAGAGCGTGGATCTTCCATCATATAGGTCATAAGTTGACGCATTAGCGCTTCATACTCACGGTTTATTTTGTCATCCATTTGATGAATTTTAATAGCTGCGTCACAATCCATACGGGTAAAAGCATCAAGACTAGCTTGCAAAAACTCTAATACTCGTCGACCTAGATTATCTAGATTAACCAGTAAATCTTGCTGCGATGATGAAAAGCTTTCTAGGGCAACTTTAGCTATTTTCTGAGCCTCGTCACCTATTCGTTCTAAGTCAGCAATCGTTTTCACAACCGCCATAATTAAACGTAAATCACCCGCAGCGGGTTGGCGCTTAGCAATAATACGTGTACATTCATCGTCAATACTGACTTCATAAGCATTAACTTGATAATCGTTAGTTAATACTTCTTTAGCCAGGCTAACGTCTGCTTGTTCAACGGCCGCAAGTGCATCAATTAATTGCTTCTCAACTAAACCGCCCATATGCATGACATTATTGATGACGCGTTCTAAATCTTCATTGAACTGGCCAGAAATATGACGACCAATTTGTAAATTATCCATGGGATGTCCTTTCATAGGTGTTTTTTTTCATATTATCTTAATCAACTCTTACCGTTAACCATAACGGCCAGTAATATAATCTTCAGTTTTCTTTTTAAGGGGCGTAGTAAATAAAGTATTGGTATCACTGTACTCTATTAAATCCCCCATATACATAAATGCGGTTTGATCTGACACCCGTGCTGCTTGCTGCATGTTATGCGTAACAATTACCACGGTAAACTGCTTTTTAAGATCATTGATTAACTCTTCAATGGTCAAGGTTGAAATAGGATCAAGTGCTGAGGTAGGCTCATCAAGAAGTAATACCTCAGGTTGAATAGCAATAGCGCGGGCAATTACTAAACGTTGTTGCTGACCACCAGAGAGGCCTAGGGCACTTTCGTGTAACCTGTCTTTTACTTCATTCCATAGCGCCGCACTTCGTAATGATTGCTCTGCCGCTTCATCAAGCTTTCTGCGGTTATTTTCGCCCATAATACGCAGACCATAAACTACATTTTCATAAATAGTTTTAGGAAAAGGATTAGGTCGTTGAAATACCATACCGACTTTTCGTCTTAACTCAGCAACATCGACATGTTTATCATAGATATTATTACCGTGTAGATTTATTTCGCCTGTTATATGGCAATCATCTACTAAGTCGTTCATACGATTAATAGAGCGTAATAACGTTGATTTACCACAACCACTTGGACCAATGAACGCTGTTACCTGTCCTTTAGGAATAGACATACTAATATTATTTAACGCTTGTTTCTTACCATAGAATAAATTTAATTTATTAATGTCTAAGGCAACTTGTTCTGGTGTTAAATTTGTTAAGTCTAATTTTTTTGCAAAGGATGTATCTGAGCCTGGTGCTAAGGCTTTTGGGCTAATAGAAATCATAATAGGTGTTTCTCTAATTACTTTTCATTAATCTTTATTTACTAATTAATATTTAAAAATTTAAAATGATTACTTATTAATTAATCAATACTTACTAACTTTAAATTATTCGTACCATGAGTAACTTAAAGTTACTCATTGCAAAATGTTATGTGAGCAAACTAGTGCTCTAGCATCTTATATCTTTCACGTAATTTATTACGGATTGAAACGGCGGTCATATTCAATGCAACAATTATACTTACTAAGAGTAAAGCGGTAGCAAAAACTAGCGGACGTGCGGCTTCAACATTAGGGCTTTGAAAACCAACATCATAAATATGAAAGCCTAGATGCATGAACTTTCTATCTAGGTGTAAGAAAGGGAAATTTCCGTCCAAAGGTAAGTTAGGTGCCATTTTAACTACACCGACCAACATTAATGGCGCAACCTCTCCTGCCGCTCGGGCAATCGCTAAAATAATACCTGTCATAATAGCAGGGCTAGCAATCGGTAAAATAATACGCCACAAGGTCTCAGCTTTTGTTGCACCTAATGCTAATGAGCCATAACGCATTTCAGATGGAATACGTGACAAGCCTTCCTCTGTTGAAACAATAACTACCGGTAACGTTAATATTGCTAGCGTTAACGCTGACCATAAAACACCGGGTGTACCAAAAGTAGGACTGGGTAAGTTTTCTGAATAAAATAATTGGTCAAGTGAGCCACCCACCATATAAACAAAAAATCCTAGGCCAAATACCCCGTAAACAATAGAGGGAACCCCAGCTAAGTTAATAACGGCAATGCGTAATAGCTTAGTAAAAGCATTTTTACCCGCATACTCATGTAGATAGATAGCCGCGATAACACCAAACGGTGAAACAATTACTGTCATTAATAACACCATAAGCACGGTACCAAAAATAGCAGGAAATACACCGCCTTCTGTATTAGCTTCGCGAGGGTCTTCGATAAGAAATGAACCAATATGACTGAAGAATAATGCCGTTTTCTCCAGGGTATTAAGTTGGTTATTAAATGTGACTTTAAGAATATATTCAAAGTTGATAGTAACGAGTTGGCCGTCCATAGCACGCATGACAATATGATCACGTGATATCTGCTGTCGATATCCCATCAGCTCTTTTTCTAATATGGCATAGTCTTGGTTCAGTGCCGCTATTTCACTATCAATTTCTACTTGTAATTCAGTAGTTAGCTTATCTTGCAATTGATACTTACGGGTTTTTAACCGTAAACGCTCTAATTGATAGTTTATAGCGCCTATATCTGATTTTTGTAAATCATCAATCTGGTCTTGGAAATTATCAACACGTGTTAATAATTCAGGTAACTTATTTTTATCTACTTCATTGCCATCGACAACGACGCTTTCAATGAACCCATAAAAATTACCATTAGTACGGCGTTCGACAACAGCTAGGTCTTTTGGTGTTTGCGTCTTTTTAATATTATGACTTAACAACCAACGAAAATCTAAACTCACCAACTCTCGGTTACCTGTTTTGATTAACAGACGCTCTAATATTTCTTGCTCTGGATCAAGCGCTAAATTTAAATGTGCTAATTGGCTTACTGGAATTTGCTCTCTATCGTAGACTTCACCAATGATAACGCTCTTAGCGCCATGTTGATCAGTAAGATCAAATTGATATAATTCACTTGGCCAAAAATATGACAAGCCGCGTGATGCGATAAGCCATAAAAGACCTAAGACTGAAATTAAACTGATACTTACGCCACCTGCCGATAACCATATCCACGGTGAACCCGACCTAAACCATTTATTCATAAAGTAACTCTATTTATTGTTTATAACTACTCATTTTGTTGCTGTATAATTTAATTTTCGTGTCAAAAGTAGTCATTGATAGTCATCAACTCCGTGCTTTTTCCTTTAAATTAAACCATACAGCTTAAAGATGAGCAGCTATGAAATTCATTTAATATATCTATTGGATTTTTATAAATATTACAAATCACTACATTACATTGAGCTATATTTTTCTCGTAATCGTTGACGAACAAATTCTGCTGCTGTGTTGAAAATAAAAGTGAAAATAAAGAGTACAAAAGCTGCTAAAAATAAGATTCTATAATGGGAGCTGCCCACTTCAGACTCCGGCATTTCTACCGCAATGTTTGCCGCTAGGGTTCTCATACCCTGGAAGATACTCCAATCTAATATTGGCGTATTACCTGTGGCCATCAAGACAATCATAGTTTCACCTACCGCGCGACCTAGCCCCATCATAATTGCGGAAAATATACCTGGACTAGCGGTTAGTAGTACCACACCTATTAATGTTTGCCATTGTGTTGCCCCTAACGCTAATGAACCGCTGGTTAAATGCCCTGGCACACTGAAAATAGCATCTTCAGCCATAGAGAAAATAGTAGGTATAACAGCAAAGCCCATTGCAATACCAACGACTAAGGCATTACGTTGATCAAAATCAATACCCAGATCATTGGTTAGATATTGACGCATATCACCATTAAAGAAACTATCTTCGAGCACTGGTGATAAAGTAAAAGCCGCATAGGTAGCTAGTATTATCACCGGGATTAACAAAATTGGCGCTAATGTTTCAGGCAGTTTGTCTTTGAGCTGATTTGGTAATTTATGCCAAGAAAACGCAGTGATTAGTGTTGCTAGGGGTAAGAAAATAAATAACAAAAATATTGCTGGTAAATATTCTTCCATGATCGGCGCTAACCATAAACCTGCTAAAAAACCTAAAATAACTGTTGGTAATGCTTCCATCATTTCTATGGTTGGTTTAACTTTTTTACGCAGTCCTGGCGTCATAAAGTAGGCGGTATATATAGCTGCAGTTAAAGCAACAGGTACGGCAAATAACATCGCATATAAAGCAGCTTTGATGGTACCAAATGAAATCGGTACTAATGAAAACTTTCCTTCAAAATCATCTGAGCCTGATGTTGATTGCCAAACATAATCTGGCTCAGGGTAACCTTCATACCAAACCTCTTGCCATAGTGCTTGCCAGGTAACTTCAGGATGCTCATTATGAACGCTAAAAACTTGTAACTTTTTGTTATTAACATCAAGAGGATCGTTAACAATAACAATTAAGCCATTTGCTCTAGGTGCTATAGTAAACGTTTCGGGTTGAGTTGAAGTTAACTGACCTTGCCATAAGTGCGCAGCACTCGTGGTATAAAAGACATTGACCATGCCGCTTTGTGTCATAGTGTAAAAGCTTTTTCTGTATTGCTCAGTATAAATAGCGGTTATCGCATTTGATGGCTGGCTTTTATTGTCATATTCGACATTGTCAGAGCTAGCTTGATCATTATCCGCTTTGAAGCTGCGAATTTGTTTAAATTGACGACCCTCATCTGTTGCGACTTCAAACCACTGACTGACTCGACCACTACTGTCGCCTAGCAATACTGAACTACTACCTGAAAGTAATCCCATTGAAGTAAGGTAAGTATCTTTATTATCTAGTGTTGGCTTTATTGTGGCTTTAAGACTAACTTCTTCATCATCATTTAACGAATACACATATACCGTTGAAGCACTTCGAATAAAGGCTAAGCTTAAATCAGGTGTTACTTTTATTTCATCAATATTACCATCGATAACATCATCAAAAATTTCAATTTGTTGAAAAATAGTTTGGTATCCAACATCATCACCATTTGAAGAACTAAAATCATCTTCAGCAATAAAGCTGGTCTTTATTAGACGTTTATCTTCAGTAAAACCAACAAAAACTATTCTTTCATCATCTATTGCAAAAGCTAATTGAGAAAGTGGTATTTGTTGTTGATCAATTATCAGTGACTCTTGACCAAGAGGATAATTGACTTGGGGGATTATTTCACGGCTATCATTCGCGTAGGTAGCATAAAAGCTTGGCTGAATTAATAACGTTTTACCTGTAGTGGTATGCAATAGCTTATTCTGTGAGAAAGAGTTAACTACTTTAACAACCTGTTCTTGATTAAAGTCGTCACTTACAAATAAAGACGTTGAAAGCGAGTTATCACCAACAGCAAACTGATTATCAGCTTTGGGGTCGCTGGCTTTTAAATGATAAAAGTCAATATTGCCTGCTGCTGTTATTTGATAGGCTAATTCTTTGAGCTCATCAACACCACTACCTAATACTTTTTCATTACGGCTAGAATCAATACTAATATTAACTGTCTGCTCAATTTTTGCTGATTCAAAAATTGGTTTGACCACGTACAGTAAATACATAAAGATCAATACAAGAGTAAACAAAACACTTATACCACCTAAAGTGATTAACCATTTTGCTAAAGAGTTTTTTATTCCACGACTACGGTTCGAACTAATAAGAGTTGCCACTTAATTAACCTTATCTTCAATAAACTATCGAGTAGCTTATCCAATATAGAGAATACGATATAATATTTAGGCAAGTATAAGTCAGTTATGTGACAATTTTATTACAGTAAGGTAATGGCTAAGGAATATATAGGTAGGGAATAACAATCAGCCCTAAATGCGAGCTGATTGTTAATGTTTGCAGCGGTTTAATCGACCCAGAGATTGATTATAAGCGAATATCAGCTAACTCAGCATCAAGCATATATTTCAGGTCATAAATAACATGTTCACTTTTCAGCATTGCTTTAATGTCAACAGCAGATAAAGCTTTAAATTCATTATGGGCTACGGCAAAAATCACTGCATCGTAATAGCCAACTTTAGGGGCTGATATTAAGTCAACATCGTATTCATGTTTGGCTTCTACAGGGTTTACCCAAGGGTCGTAGACATCAACATTGATATCGAACTCAGTTAATTCAGCTAAAATATCTATGATTCCAGTATTACGAACATCCGGACAGTTTTCTTTAAAGGTCAAGCCCATAACAAGCACATTAGCGCCATTAACCGGTAACTTTCTTTTAAGCATGGTTTTCACTAATTGTGATACCACGTAAGCACCCATAGAGTCATTAATACGACGACCAGCAAGAATAACTTCAGGATTATAACCAATAGCTTGCGCTTTGTGGGTTAAATAATAAGGATCAACACTAATACAGTGACCACCAACAAGACCCGGTCTAAAGGGTAGGAAGTTCCACTTTGTTCCTGCCGCTTTTAACACTTCTTCAGTATCGATACTTAGCTTATTAAAAATAACTGCAAGTTCATTAATCAAGGCAATATTTAAATCTCGTTGAGTATTCTCGATTACTTTCGCCGCTTCCGCTACTTGCATACTTGATGCTTGATAAGTACCTGCGGTAATAATTGATTTATAAAGGCTATCAACAAAATCAGCGACTTTAGGTGTTGAACCAGAAGTCACTTTTAAAATATTAGTAACACGACGCTCTTTATCACCAGGATTAATACGTTCAGGACTATATCCAGCATAAAAATCTTGGTTAAAAACTAAGCCTGAATGACGCTCAACCTCAGGCAAACAAACCTCTTCGGTTGCTCCTGGATATACTGTTGATTCGTAAATAATAATATCACCCTTATTAATCACCTTGGCAAGCATGGCGCTGGCTTTGATTAATGGTGATAAATCAGGTTGCTTATTGTTATCTATAGGCGTTGGTACAGTGACAATATAAACATTACAGGCTTTTAAATCATCAACCTCTGTAGAGTATGAAATAAACTCAGAGTCAGCTAGTTCTTTACTTGATAGTTCTAAAGTGAAATCATGACCTTGTTTTAATTCTCCAACACGCTGGGTATTAATATCAAAGCCTAAGGTGGGATATTTTTTACCAAACTCTACTGCTAAAGGTAAACCAACATAACCTAAGCCGATAATGCCTAGTTTCACATTTTCTAATGAGTTCAACATATTAGGTCCATTTATTTTGTTTATGATTTATTATCTTACTAATAAGTTCTAATTAATTAGTCGAGGTAACAGCAAAATTTTATCATTACCTCATGAATTACGTTTACTAGATACCGCTGATAGCGGCTATTGCTACAGCTGAATTATAAATAATGCCTGTTACACTACTCCACAATGCCAAGTTGTTCATGTATTCAGCATTTAATGGTACAACAATGGTATCGCCTGGTTTTAAGTTATCACCTGCATCACTGGTGAACCAATTACCGCTGGCCATCATTTTAATACTGCCGTTTGCAGAGATAATATAAACCCTCCCTACATCAGCACGTTTTTTACTACCACCACTTTGCTTAAGATAATCTTCGGCTGACAAATTAATATCGTAAATGTGTGACGAAGTAACTTGGACTTGACCAACAACATTGATAGAGTTTTTCAGCGTAGGTACATAAAGTATATCGCCACCTTCCAGTAAAACATCATAATTGTTATTGCTGATGACCTTAGGTAAATCAACCACTAAACGCCCTAATGATTGCACATTAGCCATATCCGCTAACATTTGTTGTACTTCGGCATAAGATTGCGAGTAATTTGGATCTGACATTGATTTAGAAGCCATTTCTATACGTAAATCAGCAGTCAATTTCAATAAGTTTTGTTGTTCAAGTTCTCTTAATTGTACACGGGTGAATACAGAGCCTTCTTGATGGGCAAATTGAGTAAAACCACCCGCTTTAGCAATTAAATCAGCGAGGCTTTCACCACGACGAACGGTATATTTACCTGGAAAGACAAATTCACCTCTAAGTTCAACGATATTGTTCTGACTCCAGGCTGGGATTTGATGAATATTTAATCGGTCTTTTGAACTTAATAAAATATTATCTTTTTCTTCGCCCGCAAGGGCTGCACTTAGGCTTAAGGCTATAGAGGTTTGCTGCGCCATATGGTTAACGATTTGATTACGGGTCACTTCAGCACGTGCAACATAGGCAGATTCTGTTAAACCACCCGCGGCAACAATAAGATCAACAACGCGGGCATTTTTTGCTAATGGGTAAACCCCTGGAAATTTGACTTCACCATCAGCTTCAACTAATTGTATCGGTTGTCCAGACTTGCCTTGACGTTTTAATTTTTCAATAATGGGTATTAACAGGCGTTGACGAGAGAAAAGTGTTAAGTCTTGAAGGTTAAGCTCTTTTTTTAGCTCACCACCACTAAATTTGGCAATAGATTGTTCAATTAATTTAGTCTCTGCAGCTTGTTCACTGTTGAGTTGAGCAATGTGCTCATTATCACCATATTTTAGCCAAAATTGCTTTTGTTTAAAGTTATCTTTAGCGAGTTGTTGCTCTTTTTTAGACAGATTATCCTGAGTGAATGCCAAAGAGTCTAAATTAATTTTACTGTCGACTAATTTTACGATATTAGCAAAAATTAAAATTTTATCATTACTCTGTAAGACAATATTATCCTTTAAATTAGGGGCTGCAATAGCTTTAGCCAAATCAAATTGAAGGATTTCAATATTACGGGAAATATCTACTTCACGTACAATAATAGAATAATTAAGATCGGCTGAGGGTAATAAATGCGAATCGATATTAGGGAAGATATCGGTAATACGCTGACCTGTTTGCCATTGGTATTTTCCAGGGCGAGTTACTGCGCCGATAACCGTGATCGACTGTTCAAAAGCTTCAGCGGTTTTCATCACATGAACGGCATCACCTGCTCGCACTTTTTTAGTTAAATCAATAGATTTAGTTAGATCAATATTTACCACTGTGCGCAAGGCATCTTGATTATAACGTTCAACTCGGGTTTTTTTTGCAAACGCTGTTGGCAAAAGTCCACCTGACATAGCCAAGACATCGTTAAAACTTTCGTTTTGACTTAGTTCATAAATAGCTGGGCGTCTAACTTCACCTTCAACACTGATAGTATTACCTTTAGCCGTAATAAAAACCACATCGCCCGATTGTAATAAAATATCACTACTTGAATCTCCGTTAATCAACAAATCATATAAATCTAAAGTAGCAACTAAGTTACCAGAACGTTTAAGCTCGATGTTACGCAAACTACCAATATCACTAATACCGCCTGCTGCAAAAATAGCGTGGGTAATACTTGATAATGAACTTAAAGTATAAGGACCTGGTTTATAGGCATCCCCTAAAACAAAAATTCGCATAGACCGCAGAGATGCCATACCAACGACAACATCTACCCCAATGATTTTTTCTTTAATACGCGCCGTTAATAGGCGCTTCATTTCGTTAAATGATAAACCTGAGACAGTAAAAGGACCATGAGCAGGGAAAATAATTTTTCCTTCACGGTTCACGGTTAATTCAAGTTCATCTTTTTCTTTACCAAAGACTTGAATAGATACCTTATCGCCTGGACCAATAATGTAATCGGCAGGAATAGCAATGTCCATCATAGGCGCAAAAGTTTGAGGTGAGTTAGCAAAAACATCATAACCAAAAGCTTTTAACTCGTCACTTTCTTGAAGAGTTTCTAATTCTTGTTGCTCAGAAATGAGGTTGCCCTGGGCATCAAATTGGGTGCCACGCGGAAAAACTTCAGTATTTATTTTCTCGGCACTTGAACCCCTACTGGATAACTGGCCTTTTATACTATTTAAATTAACGCCCATACTTTTAGCAAGCGCTTGTTGTTGTGATGGTGGCAACCTTTTAAATTGCTCTAATTGCTGCTGACTTATTTCACCATTGGCTAACACTTTCATTGGCAAACTGGCAAAAGAAAAAGTCAATACTAGCAAAGTACTAACAAATAAAGTTAATACATTAGCATCATGATTATTCAAAAACTGTTTTATGGCGGTTATCATTTTCGCATAATTCCTATAAAGCCTGTGCGGTAATACATTTAAAAAAGTTTTTACCTATTAATGAAAAAATATCAAGAACTAAATCCCTAGCTCCGAGTTCCAAGAGCCCTAAGTTTAATCAGTAAAATTAGTGACGACAAAGTTTATCAGTATAAGATGATGCAAACAATATGTTCACCAGCCTTGTTATCACAGAATATTGCTCTTAGCCTTATTAAGTGCTCGGAAACATTTCTCTACAACCGCCAAAGCACGATAACCATTGATTTGTAGCAAAACTTGCCTTTATTTGTTCATACGGGTATAACTTCTTTCTTATTGAAGTATCTACACTGATGATTATAGAAATTGTCGATATCAAACTGTTTTAACTTAACGTTAAGAATATGACAAAAAATAAAAATTAGATGTTCGACGTATCTTGGAAGGAAATTGATTATGACAACGCAAACCGAAAAAACATTCTTTGGTCAACCTGAAGGCTTAAAAACCTTATTTTTTACAGAGATGTGGGAGCGCATGAGTTATTACGGTATGCGTATGTTACTTGTTTTATTTATGACAGCAACATTACAAGAAGGCGGTTTAGCCTTAACGGTTGCCTCTGCCGCTGCCATTTATGGCTTATATACAGGTAGTGTCTATTTTATGGGATTACCGGGCGGTTGGATTGCCGATAGATTAATTGGTGGGCAAAAGGCAGTTTGGTATGGTGGTTTAATCATAATGTGTGGTCATATCATTTTAGCTATTCCACATGAGCATACATTTTTTATTGGTTTAGTTTTTGTTATTTTAGGGACTGGTTTATTAAAACCTAATATTGGTGCCATGGTTGGCCAACTTTATTCTGACGAAGATAAAAGACGTGATAGTGGCTACGCCATTTATTATATGGGAATAAATTTAGGTTCTGTTATTGGTTACTCTGTTTGTGGTTATCTAATGGAAGATCAAGACAACTTTGGCTGGCACTGGGCATTTGGTGCTGCTGCTATAGGTATGGCTGTAGGATTGTTTCAGTATCGTAGAACAATCGATAAACTTAATTCTGCTGGTGCAAAACCAGAATCGCCTTTATCTTCGCGAGGTAAAACAATAAGTTGGTTAATTATTTCAAGCGTATTAATTTGTATTGTAGTCATAATGGCCATGATAATGTCTGGTACTATTTCTGTCGACCCAGTTACCATAGCTCAATATGTCGCCGTTGTTTTTACCTTAACGTTCTTTTTATATTATGGTGCCATTTATTTTGGTGGTAATTTATCAGGTAGCGAGAAAAAACGTTTATGGGCTTTATTGCTGGTATGTGTTGCATCGGCTTGTTTCTGGTCGGGATTTGAGCAGGCGGGCTCATCAATGAACTTATTTACCCGTGATTATACCGACCGTATAGTCAATGGTTTTGAAATTCCTACTGGTTGGTTCCAATCATTAAATGCAATGTTTATTGTGTTACTTTCACCCTTTTTTGCTGCCCTTTGGATTAACTTAGGTAAACGTTTGGTCAGCCCGTCTTACGGAATAAAATGTGCAATTGGCTTAATTATTATGGCGAGTGGTTTTATTGTGATGTTTTTTGCCGCTCAACATGCTGCATCAGGAATGAAGGTAGCGCCCTACTGGTTAGTAGCGACTTATTTTTTACATACCGTAGGCGAACTATGCTTAAGTCCTGTCGCATTAAGCGCGGTAAGTAAATTATCACCACGGCGTTTCGCTGGTCAAATGATGGGAGTATTTGTTCTAACCTACTCTATTGGTAATATTATTTCTGGTTTGTTAGCGGGTAACTTTGATCCTAATCGTATTGATCAATTACCTAATTTATATCTTCAAATTAGTTTATTCAGTATTGGTATCGGTATTGTTATTTTACTTGTCGCTTTTAAAAGTCGTTTTTGGGAAAATTTAGCTGAAGAAGAAGCTACTGAAACCAGTGCTAATAGAGTAACTGCGTAAATATTAAAACGGTGAATGAGAAAATATTCACCGTTTTTTATTATTAAGACTGGCACGTTGATCTCGAGTTATTTAGATCAAATAAAGAATAAACTTTATCTCCCTTATGAATCTACGTTCACAATTACGAAAAGAAGTCAGACAACGCCGCAATGCATTGTCTGTAGCGCAGCAGCACAATGCAGCGATTGCTGTAACCGAAAGGTTGTCTAAACATGTTAAAATCCAACAAGCAAAGCGTATTGCCATCTACTTAAGTAATGACGGTGAATTATCGACGAAAAATTTTATTGAGTGGTGTTGGCAGCAGCATAAAAAGGTTTATTTACCCGTAGTACATCCTTTTAACCCAGGAAACTTACTCTTCTTAAATTACCAACAAAAAACCAAGTTAGTTAACAATATTTATGGCATTTTAGAACCGCAATTAGATGTCACTAAAGTTTGTCCTTTAGAGCAACTTGATATTATTTGTACGCCATTAGTGGCCTTTGATAATTCAGGTGCAAGGTTAGGCATGGGTGGTGGTTTTTATGACAGGAGCCTCGCTGACTGGCAACAAAGCAAACTTTATCCACTTGGACTGGCTCATGATTGCCAGCGAGTAGAAAAAGTTCCAATAGAAAGCTGGGATATCCCCTTACCTGAAATAATCACACCAAATAACAACTGCCGGTTTATTTAAAGTGTTCAGATTAGGTGTAGCTCAGTAACAGTAATAATTGATAATTGATAACCCACACCATATTTTAAGAACATACCTAAAAATTAATACCTTAGATTGATGTCCATTCAAACGCAGTAAAAATCTGCTGCCATTGTCGATCAAATGGCGCTGAAATCGTAATTCTTTCATTGCTAACCGGATGATTAAACTCTAATGACTTAGCATGTAGCATTAAGCGTTTAAAGCCAAAGTGTTGAATAAAAAAAGGATTTTGTTTGTTATCACCATAATTAATATCACCTAAAATAGGGTGACGTAAATGCGCTAGGTGGCGACGAATTTGATGACGCCTGCCGGTAATAGGACGAACTTCGACTAAAGAATAACGGACACTATCAAACTTACCAACTTTTATTGGCAAACTCGCTTGCTGTTTCACTTGATAATAACTTTGGGCTGATTGCGCTGGCTTATCACGGTTAACATTTTTATCCCCCAGCTTATCTAATTTTTCTTTCAAAGCATGATCAATTAAGTCTTCTGGTATGGCTAAGTGACCACGTACTACAGCATAATAGGTTTTAACCATGGCTACATCACAACCATCAATACCTTCGTTAGTACTCAGTTCTGCGACTTTATCTTGTTGAACCAAGTTATGATCAGACTCTACCGCTAATTCTGTTTTTAACTGCGACCTAAGTCCTACCTGACTACTCTTATTAGCAAAAGCCTCATTTAGCTTAGTGGCAACGTCTTTTGTTAAGGCAAAAAGCAATACCCCTGAAGTCGGTCTGTCTAAACGATGAACGGGGTAAACATATTGTCGTACTTGATC
>JBKEHN010000050.1:0-18359 GCA_046710905.1 Colwellia sp. | reverse complement strand
GAGAGTAAGCCACTCAGACGGTTATTTTTAGATGCTAGGTAAGCAAAAGAGTGACTGAGCTTCTCTTTTATTTTATCTCTTACGATACGATCTACTTTCCAAATAACGCTAAATATTTGTTGCAATACATTTGGTACTGCACGGCGATAAATCCAATCTGTATCAAGGGTTATAGTCAATGTTCGTTTCATCAAAGGCAACATTAGGAAAAAAGCAAAACCAGAGAATAACAACAGCTGCAACATATTGACCACATGCGCTACTGTATAGGGTTCATAAGTGACCTCATAAGGTAACATAGCGTATAAAAATTCTGGGAATACTCCTAAGCCGATACAAATTCCTGAAAAAAGAAGCATTGCTAATCTCATGCTCCAAGGAGGATCTGATGGGCGCATCCCTGAATCTTTTTGGAAAAAAACAAACCAAGGAAATTTAATACCCGCATGAAGAAACACACCAGCAGAAGCCGCCATTAAAAAAAACCAAACAGCTGTTAAGCTTTGATCTGCGGCCGCCTGACTGATCATTGACTTGCTAATGAAACCAGAGGTCAAAGGAAATGATGAGATTGAAAGTGCTCCAATAATACCGCAAGCAGCGGTGAGTGGCATGCTTTGAAACAAGCCACCAAGATCGGTACACTTACGTTTTCCAGTCATGTAAAGGACAGAGCCAGCAGACATCAGTAGTAGTGCTTTGTAGATGATATGTGTAAAGGCATGCGCAGCTACACCGTTTAGCGCCATATCGGTACCAATACCTATACCAGTCACCATAAACCCTACTTGATTAACAATACTGTAAGCAAGGATTCGGCGCATATCGTTTTCTAATAACGCGTAGATAATTCCGTAAAAAATCATAAATATTCCAATAAAAATAAGAATATCTGACCCTGGAAAACCACGCAATAAAACATACACTGCTGTTTTAGTTGTAAAAGCAGATAGGAAAACGGCGCCACTGAAAGATGCTTCTGGATATGTATCAGATAACCATGCTGAAAGAGGCGGTGCAGCAGCGTTAACAAGAAAACCTGCCATGATAAGTATTGTGCCAAAGGTATTTGGATCCATTGCACTGAATGTAGTGGAACCCGTGTCCAAGATATGCGCTAATATTCCGACTAATAGCAACGTACCGCCGAATACGTGGACCATAAAGTAACGAATTGAAACTTGTAATGAGTGTTTACTTCGAACGGAAAGCACGATAAAAGTAGAAGCCACTGCCATAAGTTCCCAAAATACAAATAGACTTATCAGGTCTCCTGCGAATACAGCGCCAATAGCACTACCCGCGTATACAAAGACTGCAGATAGCTCTAATACACTTTTCTGCTTAAGCGCATACAAACTTCCTCCAAATGTCATAATGGAAAAAACCGTCGCGAAAAGTCGACTTAGAGAATCACTACGAACAAAGGTCAGTTGATAATCGAAAAGTGGAAATGTAGAGAACACACCATCAGGTAGACTCCATATTAAATATAGTGTCACAATTGGCAAACCTAACGTAAGGATAGGCCTAAATTTTTGACTTATAATTGGCAATAAAAAAGCACCAAGAATTAATAAAAGTCCAGGAGGGAAATCACTCATTATCATAATAACTATCCTTACGCTTTAAAATAATAGCAAGCGCCTTAGCAACAAGCACCATCACTATGCAGGTTATAAGCCCGAACCATGAATAAAAACCAAAGCTGCCGTCAATCCCGAAGTATGGATGAGCATGAACAATAAAATCAGCCATAACCAATAAGAACAAAATCACCAGACCGACGCGCCAAAGTAAAACAATCGTCTTCTTTCTAACCAGCCAGTGTTTCTCATTTTCACTTTCATTATTATTTAGCATAAATTATTTCTCGTGTTTCGAGTACGGCCGCAGCTAACTCATAAAGAGCTTGTGGGTAGATAAAGAGGGCCAAGCAGCCTAAGGTAGCAATACCTATCGCAATTAATGAAGCGAGAGGTGCTTCTTTTATCTTAACGTTAGTTAAAGGACTGTCTGAAATTTGAGCATTATTGGTTGAGTTATTAGGGAAAAAAGCGTGAAAAGGTATAGGCAACAAATAGGCAATGTTGAGCATGGAACTAATCATTAAAATAGTCATCATTATATACTGTTCTGTTTCAAGGGTGCCCATCAATAAATACCACTTACTCCATACTCCGCCTGTAGGTGGTAAGCCGATAATGCAGAGCGTGGCGATAAAAAACGCAGTCATGGTAAATGGCATTTGCCTACCAAGACCATGCATTTCACTAACCTTAGACTTATGTGCCGCCACTAAAATAGCACCAGCACAGAAAAACAAGGTGATTTTGCCAAAAGCGTGAGTAGCAATATGCATCGAACTACCAATAACACCCGAAGACGTCGCTAATAGCGCACCTATAGTAATGTAGCCTAATTGACTGATGGTTGAATAGGCGAGTCTTGCTTTTAAATTATCTTGTCGCATCGCTACAATAGAGGCCAGTAAAACCGAAGCTCCTGCTAAATAGAGTAGGAATTGAGTGGTAGGTAATACGGCTAATAAATCTAAGCCAAAAATAAATACGCAGACTTTTAAAATCGTGAAAACACCCGCTTTAACCACAGCCACAGCATGTAATAATGCACTTACTGGTGTTGGTGCTACCATCGCAGCAGGTAACCACCGATGGAAAGGCATTATTGCTGCTTTACCAATGCCAAAAACAAACAAGACAAGAAGTGCCCCAGTAACTGTTTTATCAACATCAGCATTGAATATGCCTCCTTGTTTAAAATCCAAAGTACCAGTGATAAACCAAGTACCGGCAATGGCCAACAAGAAGAATGCAATTGAAGTGCTTAATAAAATACCTAAATAAACTCTACCACCTTGTTTAGCTTTTTCGGTACCTGCATGAGTAACTAAAGGATAGGTAGAGAGGGTTAATACTTCATAAAATATAAATAAGGTGAATAAGTTATCAGAGAATGCAATACCCATTACGGCGCTAATAGCTAAGGCAAAACAGCTATAAAACCGGGTTTGGTTTTCTTCTTGATGGCTACGCATATAACCAATGGCATAAAATGTAGTGATTAACCATAAGAAGCTAGCGATTAAAGCGAATAACATACCTAGCGGTTCAATGGAGAAGCTAATACTTAAGTTGGGCATTATGTCCCACCAAAAAACATTAACGTTTTTACCCGAGAGTAGATTCTGATATAGGCTCGTTACAATAAATAGCAAGAATATACTGGCAGAAATTGTTATACCTTCACGAATGTTTGGTCTTTTATTAGCAAGGATAATCCCTACAATCGTCAACAAAGGTATTGCAATGGTTAGTTGCAACATGACTTCTAGAGAAAAGTTCAAGGAGATACTCCAAACAGGCTTTGGGCCGCAGCACTCGCAACTTGCAAGCTAAGGCGGGTATCTATGCCAAAATATATATTGGCTGCAATTAATAGCCATATAGGAATGAGAAAAAACAGCGGCGCTTCTTTTACCGGAATACTGCCAGCTAACGGTTTTTTAAAGTAGGCGGCTTCTACAATACGCCACACGTAAATAACGGCGAGCAATGAGCCTAACAAGATAAGTATGGCGACTGGCCACCAGCCTTTCTCTAGTAAAGCGGTTAATAAATACCACTTACTGACAAAACCAACCGTGAGAGGCACACCGATTAAGCTTAGCCCACCAATAACAATTGCCGCTATCGTTAACGGCATCTGACGGCCTAAGCCATTAAAACTGCTCAGTTGAACATTACCTAGTCGATAAACTACAGCCCCGAGTGCTAGAAAAATGGCACTTTTCATAAGCGCATGGTTAAACAAGTGCAGTAACGTCGCGGTTAAACCTGTAATAGTGCTGGTACTAAATCCAACGATAATGTAACCAACTTGCGCAATACTAGAATAAGCAAAAACATGCTTAACATTGTTTTGATAGATAGCTGCACTAGAAGCAACAAATATCCCGGTTAAACCAAGCACTAAGAACAAACCCTGCAAAGGTAATGTGGTAAAAGAAAAGGACAGTCCAAACACCGTAAAAGTGAAACGAATCAGTAAATAAATAGCAACTTTGGTTGCTGTAGCCGCAAAGAAAGCTGTGACAATAGAGGGCGCATACGCGTAGGCATTAGGTAACCACAAGTGAAGAGGAAATAACGCTAACTTTAAACAAACACCGACAATGACAAAAGCAAAGGCAGTAAATACGGTTCGTGTTTGCGCAACCTCTGGCAAGCGTTGAGAGAGATCTTGCATATTGAGCGTACCCGTCATTTGATACATCAAGCCAATGCCAATAAGTATAAACGTTGCGCCGATAGTTCCCATGATTAAGTATTGATAAGAAGCCCAAAGCGCCCGTCTGTCTCGCCCTAAAGCAATTAAGGCATAAGCTGATAGGGAGGATATTTCAAGAAATACGAAGACATTAAAGGCATCACCGGTGGATACAATACCCAGCATTCCTGTTAGGGATAACAAATATAGAATATAAAAAAGTGTGTGTTTTTCTTTGGGGATTTCTTTTTCTATACTGGTTTGCGCAGCAATTAACACCACAGTACTAACGGCTGAAATTATTAATAATAAAAATGCATTGAGTTGATCAATGCGGTATTCAATTCCCCAAGGGGCTTCCCAGCCACCTAATTCATAACTAATCACTCCCGAGGTCATTACTTGTTGTAATAGCAAAACACTGATAATAAATGCAATAGCACTAGCAAAAAGTGAAAACAACCAAACTAACTGAGAACGTTTTAATAACAAACAGATAGGTGCTGCCATTAACGGCACAATTACCTGTAAAACTGGCAAATGAGATATCACGATTGATCTCCTTCTGTTGCCTGAATCTGAGTTTCATCTTGCATTTGATTATCTAAATGCTGAATATCTTCTTCTTCAATACTGCCATAAGCTTCATTAATGCGAACCACTAACGCAAGACCCAGAGCCGTAGTCGCAACACCAACAACAATCGCAGTGAGAATTAACACATGGGGCAGGGGGTTAGAGAATTGCGTAATACCTTCAGCCAAAATAGGGGCACTACCGCCTTCAACTTTTGCCATACTAATATATAAAATAAATACTGACGTTTGAAAAATCGCGAGTCCCACTATTTTTTTGACTAAATTTCCGTGAGCAATAACGATATAAAGCCCGATCATCATTAGCACAACAACAACCCAGTCATTAAAGAGTCCTATTATCATTACAGTGAGTCTCCCTTTAAATTGTTAATTTTTTCATTGTTTTGTTGCATTTCTCTACGCCCAGCAAAATTGAAAAATATCATAATCATGACAGATGCAACCGTACAACCAACGCCCCACTCAATTAATAATATGCCTAAATGTTGTCCGGCAACGGGGTCAGTGGCTAAAACGTTGTAATCGAAAAAATTAGCACCGTTAAGCATTGAAACTATGCCGACACAGCCATATAACAAAACACCAGCAGCAGCGATGAACTGGATAAATGATTGATTGATAACCTTTCTTGCGGTAGTTAAACCAAATAACATGGTATATAAAATAATAGCAGCTGCGAATATTACGCCCGCTTGAAAACCACCACCAGGACCAAAGTCACCATGAAACTGCACATAAAGTGCATACAGTAATATAAAGGGGATCAACATTTTGGTGACGATGCGAATAACAAGATACTGTTTATGCATTGAGTCATCAATAGCCGTTATTTTTTTGTCTTCTTCTGGTCTACGACCAACAGAGAGTAGTGCCATAACGCCTATGCCAGCAGTAAAAATAACGACAACCTCACCGAAAGTATCAAAGGCGCGATAACTTGCCAGAACAGAAGTGACAATATTTGGTATGCCAATTTCTTTCATTGACTCTTGAATATATCGAGGGGCTACATGACTATGGATAGGCGCATCAGCGATACCAAAATAGGGCATGTCAAACGTACCGTAGATCAACACACTGCCAGTAAACACAACTACTAATAGTGCAAGTAAGGGTTTATGTCGGGTAGTTTTTTCACTGCGTCCAGTCATCGTAATGACTACCAACATCAGTAAGGTCGAAATACCAGCACCAACAGCTGCTTCAGTAAATGCAACATCTACTGCATCCATAGCGACAAAAAAGCTAGCAGATAATAAGCTGTAAATACCTAATAACATCACAACAGCAAAGAGGTCTTTCATTTTAATGATGGCAAAAGCAACGATGACCAATAAGGTTAATAAAACAATATCAATTAATAATTCGATGAGTTCGTCTCCTTAATATTGTTCTCTTGCTGTAACTTTGGCATCAAGTTGTTATGCATGGCCGCTTTTGCCAACACATGACTGGTAGTCGGGCCTATTAGTAACGTTAAAAGCAGAATCATAACTAATTTTGAGAATGTTAGAAAGTCAGGGCTATAGAACATTAGTCCGATTAATATCATTCCCGCTCCCAAGGTATCAGTAACCCCGACGGCATGCATGCGCGTGTAAAAATCTGGAAAGCGTAATAAGCCCACACCACCAGATATACAAAGAAAACTACCGACGAGTAAACACAAGGCACCGCTAATATTTAAAATCATGTCCATTTAAAGTTCCTTATCCAAGGGCTTTTCATCACAAGGCGTGTGATTAAGTTTATTCGTATCTGAGTAACGTAAAACGCCAATAACACTGATAAAATTTATGAGTGCGTAGACTATTGCAATATCTAAAAATTCAGGACGGCCCATAACAAAACCTAATAATGAAATGAGTAATACTGTTTTTGTTCCGAACATATTGACCGCGAGTATACGGTCATAAAGAGTAGGACCAGTAATCCCGCGTATGATGGCTAAAATCATGGCAACAAAAATAGCGAATGTGGCAGCAATAAACATTAGCGTTCCAATAAACTTACGCGGCGATTCATTTCGCCAGCGAGTAATGAGTCAATATCTTTTTTTAGCAATGCATGAACAATAATTTCGTCACCGATAAGATCAATTGCTACGGTCCCTGGGGTTAAAGTAATAGAGTTTGCATAGATTACTTTACCCATATCTGTTTTTTGGCTTATTTTAATTCTGCTTAGCGCTGGCGATATACTTTGATTTCCAAGCCAAATATGTTTTACGACTATAATATTCGCTTTAATTATTTCTTTGATAAGCCATAAATAATAGCTAAAAATATTACGCGTTAAATAAAGTGGTTGTGACTCGTGATCAACAACATCCATTTTATGAACAATTACTAAAACTAATAAAATAGAAGCGAGGCCAAGCAGTAAAATTAGCAGAGTATTATGCCCTGAATTGAGTAACCAAAAAGCAGTTAAGGTTAAAAACAAGCTGATGGTGTGAAGTTTCATTATCCCTTACTCCCTTGAAACGATACTTTACGATATAAAAGTCGAGTTACTTTTTGAATACTTCGATCTATAGTGCTATAGATATTGACCTGATAGTCTTCAATCAAAATTTCTGAAAATTGTTTAAGTGTAATAGTTAACGAGCAATGCTTCGTATGGTGCGCAATTCGACTCAACACATTGGTTAGAATAAAAGTGACGGAAGATATATATAATTTGACGTTTGAAAATGCGAGCATTAATCGTCGTTGAATATCAGCTTCTAATGTAGGTTCGTAATCAACTAAAGCATTCTGAATTTCAATTTTCATCTGATTTACTCATTGTTACTTTTATTAAATTGGAGTACTTATTTTGTAAGAATATATATGAAAAATTTATATCTGTACACTATCGATTCATCAGGCGAATTAACTTTGTAACATTTGTAACACAAAAATAAATTTTTTTCCTTAAATAAAGGATTAATAATTTAAGTATATGATCTTAAAGTGCTCTAAACTTATCGCTCACTTGTTATTGAAGATAAATTCGCATGTTATTGAGTTTATCATCGAAAAAACTTGATTTAATAATTCATGAGTCCACTTAACTATAATCACCTTTTTTATTTTTATATCTTTGCTAATGAAGGGAGTATTAGTAAAGCAAGTACAAGGTTAAATCTAACACCATGAATAATAATTGGCTAAATCACCAGGTTTGAAGCGCAAATAGAGGATACTTTATTTGATCGAAAAAGAAAAAAATTATACTTTATAGACATGGGATAATTAATCTATAGCCATGCAGTAGAAAATTTTTAGTTGGGTGATGATATAAAATATATATTAAAAAACATTAACCAGTAATATGACATAGCTTTACAGTAAGAATAATAGAGGTAATTCCTACTGTATTAGCCCATCAACTACTTGCCCCTGTAACAATTATCAAAGAGCGGGTTCGTTTAATTTGCGTGGAAGGAGGTCAAAATAGTTTACTGGCAGACTTAGCTGCTAATAAGTTAGATTGTATCTTGACAGACCAATCTCTAAAGTTAGGAAGCCATGTTAAAGCTTATAATCGTTTATTGGTTGAAAGTAGTTCTACTTTTTATGCGTCTGACTCCCTATTAAAAAATTGTCGCAGTGATTTTCCTCAATCGTTATCAGAGTTACCTTAGCTATACAGAGTAAAAGTCAGCTCTAAGAACACGTTTATCTTCTTGCTTTGAAAGTAATAACATATCACCAAATATCATTGCAGAATTTGACGATAGCGCACTAATGAAGTCTTTGGGCAAGCTGGCTTTGGAATATTTAGTAGTCCGACGCTAATTGAAGAAAACTATTACATTATTTCTCCAAAAAGAAGATTAAAACATCCAGCTATACTTGAAATTGTAACCGCTGCAAAAAAATAGTTTCAATCTTAAAAGTAGTAAACGCTTTGCTTGGTAATGTATATCTGTCTAGGTTTAATATTGATATTTTATTGGTATAGACTCATACATATTAATAAACCAGCGTTTCTTATAAAATGTTATCGCTTAGGTGTAATTACTAATATCAAAGGCACCTGAAAGAAAATGTATTATTTTTCTTTTTTTAGTAGGTATAGCCTTGTCTTTGTTAGTTAAGCTGTTTGACCTATTTTTTTTTTCAATCACCTGAGTCTTAGTTGTCATCTTTTCTATATCCCCAGACTTTAACCATATTCTATGACATTGAGGACATTCGTTCACTTTCAACGATTGACGCCTGTTAATAATAAAAGCGACTTGACATTCAGGACATTTCATCATGATTTTTATCTATTAAGGTGAGCGATATAATAAAATTAGTAGATAAGTTAATTATTATATATTCGAATATTAATGATAGTTAATTCGAATAAAACGAATAGTAATGATTTTTTATATTGAAATTATTTAAAAAAAATAATCAGAATTAAAGAGCCCCATGTAGATTAATTGGTCGTTAATTATTGAGGTGTAATGCTTTTATTTTTTCTTAAAGTAAATGTGGTCAACATTTTAAGCGAGAATAAGCTTTAAGGTACTAAGTTAAATAGATACGTTTACCAGTCAAACTAAGTAGCGTCATAACGTATACAAAATTTTTATACATTAGCTAAATTATAATGTATTTTAGTGTCGTTAGCGAGCTAGAAAAATACTACTAATGTTAGTTACTCGTGAAGATATAGAACACCAAAGTAGAGATGTTTTTTTGATGATTTTGTAGTGGCATAGTATTTTAGTCACTTAGCCAGAGGCAACAGTCTTATGTTGTCATATCTTTAAAGTGCGTAAAGCGCAAGACCAAACAAGATTGGTAGAAATCTAGCTATATATCTATATTTTTTGATGTTTTTAGTATTTTTAGACATAATAAAGATAGAAATATTTATATTTATTATTTTCTGCCCTTTAAATCTTAAAATGAACAATCTTTATAATTTATGAACCAGCACATTTAAACACTGTTTAATATTATTTTATAGTTAAGTGTGTGAACTTTTTTTGTTCGTAAATCGTATAAAATCTGTGTCTCAAGAATAAATGAATATTTTTAAGTTTTTACTGTTTTTCTAGGTCAACTGAGCCACCCAAGCTGTCGTTCAATATTGACTTGCCACTGTGCTATTCTCGGACTCTCTCAATAAATCTGTAATGATCTGTTTTCTAATAAATTATTAGAACCATATTACTGAGGAGTCGCCATAATAAGCTGTTATGTTTTTTAATATGCTTGTAGTTCTAAAATTTATATTTTAAATTTTTCAGCTTCAACTATTATAATTTTATATCGTCTTTACCCTAGATATGCATAGCTTATTCAAATTTACTTTCAAAAGTTTATCTGATTTTTTAATTGGGTCTTCCTTAAATATTGAAAACATATTCATTAACCTTTAATTTAATACCTAAGTTTATACGTTACGTAATGTGTTTTTGGTTTTAAATAAATACTAAAAAAATGAGCAAACTCGATGAAAAATTTCTCAGCGTTAATATTTACCGTTTTACTCTCCTCCTGCACATCTCAACCTAATGCAAAGACTAATGCCCCTTTTGATGGTGTTAAATTTGATAACATCGAGCCCTTTGAAGATAAAAGTATACTTGATCTGCTCAAGTGGCAAATAGGGGCTATAAGTGGATCCACTCCTTGGCCAGATGAAATTGACTCCAAGCAATTTAAACCCTCTAGCCAAAGATCAGTAAAGCCAATTATTACTGTAATCAACCATGCATCAGTTCTTATTCAGGTTGATAATTTAAACATATTAACAGATCCTCATTATTCACTCAGAGCTTCACCTGTTCAATTTGCTGGGCCCAAGAGAGTAGTTAAACCAGCTATTGCTTTTGATGATCTACCTTTAATAGATATTGTTCTTATATCTCATAATCATTATGATCACTTAGATCTTGATACGCTCAAGCGTTTAAACGATAGAGATGCTCCTAAATTCGTTGCAGGGTTAAAAACGAAATCATTTTTAGAAGATAATGGAATTAAAGCCGCTATCGATCTGGATTGGTGGCAAAGTATAACCGCTAATAAAACTAAGATTACTTTTGTTCCCTCACAGCACTGGTCTGCCAGAGGTATATTCGATAAAAGAGAAATGCTTTGGGGTGGGTTCTATATTGAAAATTCTTATAAAATATATTTTGCTGGAGATACAGGATATGGGAAGTTCTTTAAAAGAATTAAAGAGAAGCTTGGTGCACCAGATCTTTCTTTGATTCCAATTGGTGCGTATGAGCCTAGATGGTTCATGAAAGATGCCCATCTTAATCCAAAGGATTCTTTACAAGCATTTAAAGACTTAGAGAGTAAAAAGATGATCGGGATTCACTTTGGGACTTTTAAGTTAACTGATGAGGGATATAATGATCCAATTGATACTCTTCATCAAGAAATTAAGAAATTAAATATGGACCCTCTAAAAGTAATTATTCCTATTTTTGGAAAGCCTTATTCAATTTAGGTTGTATTACAGCCAGTTTACTATTAATAGCACTTATATATTTTGAGGCTAAAAATCATAATAGAGACTATGGCTGCAATAGTTAGTATTGATGAATGAAAGCCTACTGTCTGCAATTAGCCAATTGCGGACATTAAGCCTTAGTAAATTAAGGAGCATATTTAGGTCATATTAGCCAAAATTTTCTGCTCACTTGTGAGGCTGGTTTAAGTTCATCGCTGTCTGTGGGTAAATCTAATTACTTTTAAATTTAGTTATAAATATTATCAACTAATGCGTCTTAGGTTTATAGCTTAAATAAAAACTTTTTGGCTGAATAACCGCTTTTGGTACATAAATTTAATTAAGACGAGTTACATAACTTATTGATTTCTCTATTGCCAAAGGTATTATAATTTCATATATTACTCCATTGTTTTTAAACAAAATGAGCAATCGTATTTAGCCCTTCGAAAAATAATTTCTTAAGCAAATATATAGAGATGAATACAGATGTATAGTAGTACAAAACAGCAGGGTTTCACCTTAATTGAGTTGGTCATGGTAATTGTTTTTTTGGGGGTTTTGGCCGCTACCTCCGCACCAAAATTCATAGCTATTACTTCAGATGCTAACAAGTCTGTACTAGAGTCTATGGGAGGAGCTATTTTATCAGGATCTAAACTAGTGTATGCCAAGTCAATAATTCAGGGTGTGCAAAACCAAGACTCAGCAGACATTGATATAGATGCTGATGGGAATAATGATGTTGAAATTAAATATGGTTACCCCAGTGGTCACAGAGAAAATGGAATAGCCAATGCAGTAGAATTAGGAGACGATTGGGCTTATGGCGATAGGTACAGTCATAAAGCCTTCATCGTAACTCCCTCGTCCCTTGCTGGTTTCAGTGGCATTACCAATAATAATACCCGTATCACAAAAACTAATTGCTATTTGACTTACACGCCGCCAACTACAGTTAGACTATTACCAACTGTGACATATACGACAAACGATTGTTAACAGAAAATTTGAAACTTCAATACACTCTCTCAACTAAGCCAGAAAGTCCTTCTTTAGCGAGCAAAAGTCATAAGGTCATCATTGGTGCTAACGAGGTCTCTGTCGGATAACTTATCACTAGATAAACCAAGGCTAATGTCCGCTATCGTATCTTTGTCGTCAATCAGGTATTAGTTGACCTAATGCTCAACACTAAGTCGTTCAATTTTTGGCTTCTAAATTAATCAAATGCTAAAGACTTCTTGGTGGCAAAAGCGGGCGTACTTTTCCTCAAAGAAATCTATTTTAGAGCAGAAACACAACTCACCATGTCTTACCTTAGATGTATATAAGAAACTGTGTGCATTAATATCTAGCCTTCATATTTTATATAAGAAAATTTAGTTTACTTTAAAAAACTTTCAAACCAATAAACGCTATAGCAAGTTAAATTGCTTTCACGTTACTCCTCTTGAACCATATTATGGCGATGAAAGAAAATTCACATGTACATTTAAGTTATAATATCGTTGACAATAATTACATTATAAGTATGATGATAAAACGTTAATGACGATTCGTCACGCTTTCAAAGCAGATATTATGACACCCCCTAAGTTACTCGATGCAACAGCACTTAAAGAAAGAGAGTTGTTGATAATCAACTCCGCTGTGCTACTGATTAAGCAAAATGGTATTGAAAACCTCACTATGGATAAAGTGGTCGCTCAAGTACCTTTTTCAAAAGGTACTGTCTATAAACACTTTACTGGTAAAGAAGATTTACTCTCAGCTATTGGTAATTATTCCATCGAAGTCTTAGGCGATTTATTTTATCGCGCATACCAATTCAAAGGCTGTGCACGTTCACGAATGCTGGTATTAAACTTCTCCTATCTTATTTATACGATTTTATACCCAGCACTTTTTCAATGTGTTATGTGTGCTAAATCGCCCAATGTAGCGGGGAAATCAAGTGAAAAAAATATTAATGAGGGTGAACGGTTAGAAGCTAAGTTGATGACTTCCATTCACGGCATTGTAGAAGACGGTTTAAATGATAATAGCTTGGTACTTTCTATGAAAATGGATATACAGCAATTATGTTTTAGTAATTGGTCTATGGCTTATGGCGCTATTACCTTGCTCTCAGCTGAAGTCGAACAATGTAGCGGTAGAACTAATCTAATTGTAGAACGTGAGCTGTTTAACTTAAGTAATATGTTATTCGATGGTATGGGTTGGAAACCGCTAACGAAAAATAGTAGCCATTGTGCAGAATTACAAATCGCTTTAGCTGAATTATTTCCGCAAGAGTTGGCACAAATTAAAGCAAAAGGGCGTGAGCTAAACTTTGGTAGTTTTAGTTAGCCTTTTTTAGTAAACCAGATAATAAAAATGTGCGGTCATTAACCGCATTTTTTTGATAGATAAGATGACGATTCGTCATCTAAAAGACTCTTCATTAATGAAGAAAAACTTATAGTACAAGGAGCTTAACAATGAGAGACAAACTCTATAATTTTGTCGGCAACAATCCATTTTGGGTGATACTGGTTTGTATTACTTTCGCGATAGTGGCTGGTATGGGAGCGCAAAAGTTAGAATTTAAACAGGACTATCGTGTATTCTTTAGTGAAGAAAACCCACAACTAACTGCCTTTGAGACAATGCAAAAGGTATATGCTAAAAGTGATAATGTTTCTTTTGTTGTTGTACCAAAAGATGGCAATGTATTTACTGCAGAGCACTTAGCCGCGTTAAAGGTATTAACCAAAGCAAGTTGGCAAGTACCTTACTCAACACGTGTTGATTCAGTCACTAATTTCCAATACACCTATGCTGAAGAAGATGACATGATCGTTGAAGATTTAGTTATGTCGACTAAAAACTTAACGATCGAAAAGCTAGCTAAAATTAAGCAGATTGCCATTAGTGAGCCTTTACTTGTTAATAAAATAATCTCTAAAACAGGTCATGTTTCAGTTGTTAATATTACCGTACAATTACCGGGTGTTGATCCGATGGTAGAAACGCCTGAAGTTGCTACTAGCGTACGTGCCATTCAAGCGAAATTTTTAGCTGAGTACCCTGACGTTGAAGTATATCTATCCGGCATGATCATGATGAATACCTCATTTGGTGAGTCTTCAATTAGTGATGGTTCAACGCTTATTCCACTGATGTTTCTTGTGGTCATCGTAACTATTGGTTTATTGCTAAGAACCATCACGGGTACTATTTCTACGGTACTTATAATCATTATGAGTATTGTTACTACTATGGGACTTGCTGGCTGGTTAGGTTTTTATCTAACAGGACCATCATCATCAGCACCAACAATGATAATGACTCTAGCCGTAGCAGATTGTATTCATATCTTAACCTCAATGTTTTATGAAATGCGTCAAGGGGCAGATAAACGTACCGCTATTGCCCGTAGTATAAAAATCAACTTCCAACCTATCTTTTTAACCAGTATTACTACAGCTATTGGCTTTTTAAGTATGAACTTTTCTGATTCTCCACCATTTAGAGATTTAGGAAACTTAGTCGCTATTGGCGTCATGTTAGCATTTGTATTTTCTGTCACTATTTTCCCTGCATTGTTAACCGTTTTACCTGTGCGAGTGAAAAAGCAATCAGAACATAAGAAAGATATTATGGCTACATTAGCAGACTTTGTTATTGCCAAACGTAAAGCTTTATTACCCTTAACTAGTGTATTGATTATCGCTTCAATAATGTTTATTCCTAACAATGAACTCAATGATGATTTTGTTAAATACTTCGATGAAACAGTACCTTATCGCGTCGCAACGGATTATATGCAAGAAAACTTATCTGGTATGATGGTTGTTGAGATCTCAGTGAAAACCGGTGAATCAAGTGGTATTAACAATCCGGAGTACCTAAATAGTATTAGTGACTTTAGTGATTGGTTACGTGCTCGTGCTGAAACGGATCATGTAAATACCATTACCGATACCCTAAAGCGCTTAAATAAGAATATGCACGGTGATGACCCTAGTTGGTATAAATTACCGGACAGCCAAGAGATGTCGGCGCAATACCTATTATTATATGAAATGTCATTACCTTATGGCTTAGATTTAAATAACCAATTAGACGTTGATAAATCTTCATCAAGAATTGTTGCGACCTTTAAAAATATGACCAGTAATGAACTGATTAATATGGAAGAAGACATGGTTGAATGGTTTGCCAAACACGCACCACAGTACGAAGTCGATTTTGCTAGCCCAAGTTTAATGTTTGCCCATATAGGTCAACGTAATATTATTAGTATGCTGATTGGTACAACACTAGCGTTAATCTTAATTTCAATTTTATTAGGTGTAGCACTTAAAAGCTGGCGCTTTGGTTTGATCAGTTTACTGCCAAACTTAGCACCTGCAGCTATTGCTTTTGGTCTTTGGGGTATACTTAGCGCGCAAGTTGGTTTAGGTTTATCAGTAGTTATTGGTATGACTTTAGGTATTGTTGTTGACGATACAGTACATTTTTTAAGTAAATATCTTCATGCGAGACGAGAGAAAAATGCTACCTCAAAAGAAGCCGTTCACTATGCTTTTGATAATGTCGGACGAGCACTGTGGATAACCACTTTTGTATTGGTAGCAGGTTTTATGGTACTGGCACAGTCATCATTTAAAATGAATGCGGATATGGGCTTCTTAACAGCGCTTACTATTTTCATCGCACTTGTGGTCGATTTCTTATTCTTGCCACCGTTATTGATGTTACTTGATAAAGGTAAATATAAAGCGAGCGAAAGTTCTAGTGCTGTAGTTGATGTACCTATTAAAAAGGCGATTGAAGCGGTTTAAATAAGTCTAAGTTTAATAAGTAAATCTATCAGCGGTATTTGCTGATAGGTTTATTCATACTCTCAAATGCTTTACAAAAAATTTCATAATAGTTTTATAAGGATTTTATATGTTAACTAAAAAAATATTATTCAGTGCTGTAATAATGCTAAGCGCGTTAAGTTTAACTCTTGTCTCAAATACTTCTTTTGCTTTAAGCGCAGAAGAACAAAAAGGCTTAGATATCTCAATAGAAGCCAAAAAACGCGATTTAGGCTGGCAAGATAGTACCGCTGATATGCAGATGTTGTTACGCAATAAGCAAGGTCAAGAAAGTATTCGTGAAATAAAAATGAAATCGTTAGAAGTAGATAATGATGGCGACAAAAGCCTCACTATTTTTAATAAGCCACGAGATGTTAAAGGTACTGCATTTTTAAGCTTTTCTCATCCGGTTGATGCTGACGACCAATGGTTATTTTTACCTGCACTAAAGCGTGTTAAACGTATTTCATCACGTAATAAGTCAGGACCCTTTATGGGCTCAGAGTTTGCTTTTGAAGATTTGAGTTCGTTCGAAGTAGAAAAATACAGTTATAAATATCTTGGTGTAGAAGAAGTTAACGGCTTAACAAACTTTAAAGTTGAGCAATATCCTGTGGATGAAAACTCAGGTTATACTCGCCGTATCGTATGGCTTGATACCTTAGAATATAGAACTAATAAAATTAATTTTTACGACCGTAAAAACTCATTACTTAAAACGCTAACCTTTAGTGATTATAAGCAATATTTAGCCAAACACTGGCGTGCTGATAAACAAGAAATGATCAATCATCAAAATGGTAAAAGTACTGAGTTAAAGTGGAGTAACTATGATTTTAAAACAGGTTTAAGTGACAGTGACTTTAACCGTAATTCATTAAAGCGAGCACGCTAATTAGATGTGTTTTTCGATAAATAAATCACTGAAGAGATGCTTAAGTACACCAGTAAAACTGTTAGTAACGTCGATGACAGTAGGTGCAAGCTTATTGATGAGTAATGCTTTATTTGCAAATGACATTGAATTTGAGGTCTCTGGTAATGTTGCTATTGAACAGCGCTACTTTTTTGAAGAAGCGCTGTCCGCACCGCAATTGAATCATAGTCAAACGTCTTTCTCGGTTGAGCCTGAGTTTTATTGGCAGTGGAATAATGGTAGTGATAGTCTTTTATTTATGCCTTTTTATCGCGTAGACAGCTATGATTCACAGCGAACTCATGGTGATATACGTGAGTTAGCTTATATCCATGCCAGTGATAATTGGGAATTGCGTGTTGGTATTCGTAAGGAGTTTTGGGGTGTTACTGAGTTTCAACACCTTGTTGATGTGATTAACCAAACCGATGGTGTTGAAGACTTTGATGGCGAAGACAAACTAGGTCAGCAAATGGTTAACTTATCATTAGTCAATGATTGGGGTATTGTTGATGTGTTTTTATTGCCAGGTTTTCGAGAAAGAACCTATGCCAGTAATAAGGGACGTTTACGTGGACCCTTAGTCGTTGATGAAGACAATGTTAGTTATGAATCATCAGCAGGGCAACAGCACCTTGATGTAGCTTTGCGTTGGTCGCATAGTGTCGGTGACTTTGACTTAGGTGCTTCTTGGTTTCATGGTACAAATCGTGAAGCTTATCTAACGCCTACTACGCAGAACACCTTACAACAATATTACAGCCAAATGGATCAACTCGGTGTTGATGTACAAGCGACCTTAGGAGACTGGTTGTGGAAATTTGAAGGCATATATCGTAGTACAAGTGAAGAAGATTTTTGGGCCAGCCAAGCGGGTTTTGAATACAGTTTTATTGGTGTATTTGAATCGAATATAGATTTAGGTTTATTGATGGAGCATAGCTGGGATTCCCGCGGTGAAGTTGAATTGGGCGCGCAAGGCTCATTAATGCAAAATGACTTGTTTGTTGGAGCTAGGCTAGCTTTTAACGACATGCAAAGCAGTGAGTTATTAATGGGTTTTGGTAGTGACTTAGACCATAATGCTTTTAGTTTTATTATTGAAGCCAATCGCCGCTTTGGTGATAACTTTATTGCTAGTGTTGATGTGCGGTTATTACAAAGCAATGATCAAAATGACTTACTTTATACTTTAAGTAATGATGATCATGCACAGCTATCTTTAGCTTGGTATTTTTAGCTGAT
>JBKEHN010000049.1:0-18507 GCA_046710905.1 Colwellia sp. | reverse complement strand
AAAGCACTGAAGGGCGTGAAGATAACGAAATGTATCTATTTGCCTCAATTGATAAAGCTAAATTTAAAAAGCCAGTATTACCTGGTGATACCATGCATTTACATGTTGAGTTTATTAAAGAACGTCGCGGTATGTGGAAGTTTTATGGTGAAGCTAGGGTTGATGGCAAGGTTGTTTGTAGTGCTGACCTTATGTGTGCTCGTCGCGCTTTATAACCTCCTTTATATTAGATGTCCTTTACAACAAAGGCTTACTTACTCATTAGAGGATCTGTCCTATGATTCATCCCCAAGCTATTATTGAACCAGGCGCCGTTATTGGCAAAAATGTTTCTATAGGTCCTTGGACTTATATCGCCAGTAACGTTGTTATTGGTGATAACTGTGAAATTAAATCCCATGTGGTTATTAATGGACCGACACGTATTGGTAAAGGTAATCGTATCTTTCAATTCGCCAGTATTGGTGAAGATTGTCAGGATCTTAAATATGCAGATGAACCTACAGAATTAATTATTGGTGATAATAATACTTTCCGTGAATCTTGCACTGTCCATCGCGGTACGATTCAAGATAATAGTCTTACCCAAATAGGTAGCAATAATTTATTTATGGCTTATACCCATGTTGCACACGATTGTATCGTTGGTAGTAACTGTATCTTTGCGAACAATGCCTCTATTGCCGGCCATGTTCATGTAGGGGATCATGCCATTATTGGTGGCATGGTAGGTGTTCATCAGTTTTGCCATATTGGCGCACATAGTTTTATTGCAGGCAATGCCTTAATACTTAAAGATGTTCCTGCTTATGTTATGGCTTCTGGTCAACCGGCTAAACCTTTTGGCTTAAATAGCGAAGGTTTAAAGCGCCGTGGTTTTGATAAAGAAACTATTTTGACTATAAAACGTGCTTATAAAGTAGTATACCGTCAGGGACTTTCTGTTGATAAAGCATTAATCGCTATCAATGAAATGCCAGCACAATCTCCAGAATTACAAGCCTTTAGTGATTCAATTAAAGAATCCAATCGCGGCATCATCCGTTAAAGCAATAGATTAAGCTAGTGCCTTTAATACTAGTACCTCTAATACCAGTGCCGTTTATATCGATGCCATTAGGCTAGGCACTATTAACTTTAAGTACCTTTAAAGCCTATGACTGCTAAGAATTCAAACCAAAAAACACCAACTTTTTTTGCTATCGTCGTTGGTGAACACTCCGGTGATACCCTTGGTGCGGGACTAATTATTTCATTACGTCTGGCACACCCCGATGCAAAATTTATAGGTATCGGCGGTCCCAAGATGGAAGCGTTAGGTTTTGAAAGTCTATTTGCCATGGATGAATTATCTGTTATGGGCTTAGTCGAAGTGCTTGGTCGTATCCGACGTTTATTACAAGTCCGTAAAAGCTTAATACATTTTTTTACTAGCAATAAACCTGACGTTTTTATTGGTATAGATGCGCCTGATTTTAATATTGGTCTTGAATTAAAACTTAAAGGGAAAGGGATTAAAACAGTGCATTATGTCAGCCCATCAGTTTGGGCTTGGCGTGAGAAGCGAATTTTCAAAATTGCTAAAGCAACAGACATGGTTTTAGCTTTGTTGCCCTTTGAAAAAGCTTTTTATGATAAGCACAATGTTCCTTGTAGTTTTGTTGGTCATCCTCTTGCAGATGATATTCCTATGAAAAGTGATAAGTTTTTAGCTAGGACTCTGCTTGGTTTAGCGCAAGATAAAAAAATATTAGCGCTCATGCCGGGTAGTCGAGGCGGTGAGTTATCACGTCTACTCGAAGACTTCTTCGAGACTGCCAAGCAGTTACAAGCCGAAGATAGTGAATTAATTTTTGTCGCACCTATGATCAGTAAACAACGCGTCGAGCAGTTTAATACCCTTAAAGCCGAATTTGCTGCTGATTTAGCGGTAGAGGTTGTGCTTAATCAAACTCAAGAGGTAATGGTAGCCAGTGATTGCCTATTAACCGCTTCAGGTACTGTGACTCTAGAAGCCGCTTTGATTAAGCGGCCAATGGTTATCTGTTATAAATTTAGTCCGGTAACTTTTTTATTAGCTCGTTGGTTAGTTAAATTAAAGTGGTTCTCGCTGCCTAATTTATTAGCTAATGAGTCATTAGTACCTGAGTTATTACAAAAAGAGGTTTGCGCTAAGAATATTGTGCCCTTGATTAAAGAACGTTTATATCATGACCAAAGCCAATTAAATGATAGTTATAATAAAATTCATCAACAACTCAAGTGCGATGCGAGTAAACAAGCGGCTAATGCTGTGCTAGATGTTTTATCGAGTAAATCTTTAAACAATAGTAAATAAATAATAAATAGCATAAAAATACCTTATTTCTAGCAAATTTTGGCGAATAAATAATATGGCAAGCAAACAAACTCTTCCTGATTTTGAATACCCTATAGCTTATTGCATTGCAGGAGTTGATGAAGTAGGTCGTGGCCCTTTAGTTGGTGATGTCGTTACCGCTGCGGTAATCTTAGATCCCGATAATCCTATTGAAGGATTGATGGATTCAAAAAAGCTGTCTGAAAAGAAACGTAACTTGCTATCGGTTGAAATAAAGGAAAAGGCAATCTCTTGGTCATTAGGGCGGGCAAACCCACAAGAAATTGATACCTTAAATATTTTACACGCAACTATGCTCGCAATGCAGCGCGCTGTTGCTGGTCTGAACGTTGAGCCTGACTATGTATTGGTTGATGGTAATCGCTGCCCAACATTTTTAGCTAATGCCAGTACAACAGAGCAACAACATACTAAAATAGCTAGTCAAGCAGTGGTTAAAGGTGATGCTCGCGTTGCAGAAATTAGTGCTGCCTCTATTATTGCTAAAGTAGCCCGTGATAATGCAATGATCGCCCTAGATAAACTTCACCCTGAATATGGTTTTGCTAAACATAAAGGTTACCCAACCAAACTGCATCTAGAAAAAATAATTGAACTTGGCGTACTTGATTGCTATCGACAAAGTTTTAAACCTGTCGCGAGAGTATTAGGTACTTACCATGATTAAAAGCACGACTGAAATATGACTACTATCATGATAGAAAAACCCAGTGAAGAGACACTCATAGAAGAACCAAATATTTTTGTGCCGCCTAAATTTGTCCATTTACGGGTACATAGTGATTATTCATTGTGTGACGGTTTAAAGAAAGTTAAGCCAATAATTGCTCGAGCTTTAGAGCTCAATATGCCAGCACTTGCCTTAACAGATCAAACTAACTTGTGCGGTCTTGTGAAATATTATCATGCTGCCCATGGGGTAGGTATCAAACCAATTATTGGCTGTGATCTTTGGGTTAAAAGTGATGAGTTAGAGGATGAACTGTCACGTATAGTTGTACTTACTACCAACAATATTGGTTATAAAAATCTAACTGAATTGATCTCAAAAGCCTATATGCGCGGACACGTGCAAAATAAAGCTGTTATCGATAAATCCTGGTTGATTGAGTATAAAGAAGGCTTGATTATACTTTCGGGTGGTCGAGAAGGTGATATAGGTAAAGCCTTATTAAAAGGTAATACTGAACTTGTCTCCGTTATGGTGAGTTTTTATCAGCAACATTTTGACCGCTGTTTCTTTCTTGAATTAATCAGAACGGGTCGTGACGATGAAGAAAATTATATCCACCTTGCGATAGCACTAGCACAACAAGAAAATTTGCCCGTGGTCGCTACGAATGAAGTGATGTTCCTTGAGCCTGATAACTTCGATGCTCATGAAATCCGTGTTGCAATTCATGACGGTTTTACCTTAGACGACAAACGTCGTCCTAAGCGCTATAGCCCTGAGCAATATTTACGTAGTGAAGAGGAGATGTGCGAAATTTTTAGCGACATTCCTGAAGCCTTGGCCAATAGTGTTGAAATTGCTAAACGCTGTAATGCTACTGTTACGCTAGGTGAATACGTATTACCAGATTTTCCAACGGAAGGTTTAGAAATAAATGATTTTTTCATTAAGGTTTCTGAAAAAGGTCTAGAAAAACGTCTTGATCAATTATTTGATCGTCAAGGGGATGACTTTGACCAAATAAGAGCGCCGTATGACGAACGCTTAAAGATTGAGTTAGAAGTAGTAAATAACATGGGCTTTCCTGGTTATTTTTTAATTGTTATGGAGTTTATCCAGTGGAGTAAAGATAACAATATTCCTGTAGGACCTGGTCGAGGCTCAGGCGCCGGCTCTCTTGTTGCATATGCCCTTGATATCACTGATCTTGATCCCCTCGAATATGATTTACTTTTTGAGCGCTTCTTAAACCCTGAACGTGTCTCTATGCCAGATTTCGATATCGATTTTTGTATGGACAGGCGTGATGAGGTAATCGATCACGTTGCTGAGCTTTATGGCCGAGATGCAGTTTCGCAAATTATTACTTTTGGTACTATGGCGGCAAAAGCTGTTATCCGTGATGTGGGTCGTGTACTTGGCCATCCTTATGGTTTTGTTGACAGAATTTCAAAACTTATCCCGCCAACACCAGGTATGACCTTAGCGAAAGCGTTTGAAGAAGAGCCAAAGTTACCTGAGATATACGCACAAGATATTGAAGTAAAAGATCTCATTGATATGTGTCGTATTCTTGAAGGTACAACCCGAAATGCAGGTAAACATGCGGGTGGTGTTGTTATTTCACCCACCACTATTACCGATTTCGCACCACTTTATTGTGATGATGAAGGTAAAAACCCGGTTACCCAGTTTGATAAAAACGATGTAGAAGACGCTGGTTTAGTAAAGTTTGATTTCCTCGGATTAAGGACATTAACTATTTTACAGTGGGCCATAGAAATGGCCGATGTGAAACAGCTTAAAGCCGGTAAAGAGCCGATTGATATCACCAAGATTGATCTTGAAGATAAAGCCAGTTTTAAGTTATTACTTGCCTCGAAAACTACCGCTGTATTTCAGCTTGAATCTAGTGGTATGAAATCTTTAATTGATAAATTAAAGCCCGATTGCTTTGAAGATATTATCGCACTAGTAGCTTTATTTAGACCAGGGCCATTGCAATCAGGTATGGTTGATAACTTTATTGAACGAAAACATGGCCGTGAAGAAGTCAGTTATCCTGATGCTACATGGCAACATGAAGATTTACAGCCAGTTCTTGAACCAACTTATGGCATTATCTTGTATCAAGAGCAAGTAATGCAAATTGCTCAGGTACTTGCTGGTTATTCTCTCGGTGGCGCAGATATGCTTCGCCGTGCCATGGGTAAGAAAAAACCTGAAGAAATGGCTAAACAGCGAGCTGGTTTTGAGCAAGGTGCGAAAGATCGAGGTGTTGATGGCGAGCTAGCCATGAAAATATTCGATTTGGTAGAAAAGTTTGCGGGTTATGGTTTCAACAAATCGCATTCAGCGGCTTATGCATTGGTGTCTTATCAAACGTTATGGATGAAGACACATTTTCCAGCGCAGTTTATGGCGGCGGTAATGTCAGCTGATATGGACAACACTGAAAAAATTGTTATCTTAGTTGACGAATGTGGCAATATGGATATTAATTTACTACCACCTGATGTAAATGCTGGTCAATATAAATTTACTGTCAATGAAGATAATCAAATTGTTTATGGTATCGGCGCTATTAAAGGTGTTGGTGAAGGTCCTATTGAAGCAATCATTAGCGCCAGACAAACAGATGGTCCTTTTACTGACTTATTTGACCTTTGTGCACGTTTAGATCTTAAAAAAACTAATAAACGAGTTTTAGAAAAGTTAATTAAATCAGGTGCTATGGATAGTCTTGGTCCTAAGTATGTGCAAGGTAAAGCCAAAGATCAGGGTGCTAATCGAGCGGCTCTATTTGCTACATTACCCGAGGCAATTAAAGCAGCGGAACAACATGCAAAAGCTGAGTCATTAGGACAAAATGATTTATTTGGCTTAATTAATGACGAACAAACTGATTCCAGACAAACGTATAAAGAAGTAAGAGCCTGGCCTGAAGAAAAGTGGTTAGACGGTGAAAAAGAAACCTTAGGACTTTATTTAACGGGTCATCCTATTAATCGATATTTGCGTGAAATAAAAAAATATTCTTCTAGTCGGTTAGTTGTCATGCAACCTACGGGTCGTGATAGACAAGCTGTTGCCGTTGGTTTAGTGATAGGCGTACGCGTATTAATCAATAAACGCGGGCGTCGCTGGGCATTAGTGACCCTAGACGACAAGAGTGCACGTATGGATATTCGTCTCTTTCCAGACGACTACGATCGCTTCGCTGAGTTACTGGTAAATGATGCTATTTTAGTTTGTAGTGGACAGGTCAGTTTTGATGATTATTCTGGTGGTAATACAATGACCGCTCGGGATATAATGACAATAACTGACGCGCGAGAGAATTATCTGAGCTCTATCGATATTCAAGTCGATAATAGTTTAATATCATATGATTTCATTGAACAGTTTTCTAAGGTATTAACACCTTTCAAAGAGGGGACCTGTCCAGTCAGAGTTTTCTATCAGCGCGAAGAAGCCCAAGCTATGCTGGAGTTGGGCGTGCAATGGCGAGTAACGCCAACTGATATGTTACTGTACGAATTAAAAATATTACTTGGTGATGAACATGTCGCTATGGAATTTAAATAACAACTATTTAACGTAAGTTATTATGTACGAGTACTTTATTTAAGGTATTGCTTCAGGTATTTTAGTTACATAGTGAAAACCATTTTAAAAAATTAACTAGATTTATTAGGTAAAAATAAATATGTCATTAAACTTTTTAGATTTTGAGCAGCCTATAGCTGAACTTGATGCAAAAATAGAAGAGCTACAATTAGTAAATAACGGCCAGGAACTCGATCTTGATATTGAAGATCAAATTTTGCAATTACGTGAAAAAAACAAAGAACAAACCAAGAAGATTTTTTCTAACTTAGATCCCTGGCAAACTGCTCGAGTGGCTCGTCACCCACAACGACCGTATACATTAGATTATATACCGCGTGTTTTTACCGAATTTGATGAGTTAGCCGGTGATCGTGCTTATGCTGATGATAGTGCTATTGTTGGTGGTACAGCTCGCTTAGACGGCAAGGCTGTTATGATTATAGGTCATCAAAAAGGTCGTTCAACAGCTGAGAAAGTAAAACGTAATTTTGGCATGCCACGTCCTGAAGGTTATCGTAAAGCGTTACGTTTAATGGAAATGGCAGAACGTTTCAATATGCCGATCATTACTTTTATCGACACTCCAGGTGCTTATCCCGGTGTTGGCGCTGAAGAGCGTGGACAAAGTGAAGCGATTGCACGTAATTTAAAAGTTATGGCACGTTTAACTGTTCCTATTATCTGTACTGTTATTGGTGAAGGCGGCTCTGGTGGTGCATTAGCTATTGGTGTTGGTGATAGAGTCAATATGCTGCAATATGCAACATACTCAGTAATTTCACCTGAAGGTTGTGCTTCTATTTTATGGAAAACAGCCGAAAAAGCACCTACAGCAGCAGCAGCAATGGGAATTACAGCTGAGCGCATCAAAGAGTTAGATTTGATTAATAGTATAGTTGAAGAGCCATTAGGCGGCGCACATCGAGATGTAGACATTATGGCTGCGCAACTTAAGCAAGCACTGAAAAAAGATCTTGTTGATCTTGAAGGCTTGAGTAAAGACGAGCTTATCGAGCAGCGTTACGAAAGATTAATGTCATTTGGTTACTGTTAAACAGTATCTTTTGACAGCCTTCAAAAAATGTCAGATATAGCGTCGACAGCCAATACCCATTCTTCTTGAATATGCAGGATTGAGCTGGAATTATAAACGCCTTTAGGCAAGGCATTGATTGAAGAGAATAGTTATTCTATTGTCAAAATCAATAACCTAGTATAAAGCGTTTATAAACCAGCCTTTTGGGGAAATCTGAACAAAGCATATTCGTCGTTATATTTGTTTTTAAAGACGCTTCATGGATGGTGTTATTAGAGAATGCAGGAGCCCATTCTCCTGAATAACCCTTAACAAAAAAATGTGCCTTGATTATGATTCGCTCAGGTTTCCTGAAACGAGCATCTTCAAGTGGAGCGGGTATCTAACTGTCGACGTTTCTTTATGAATAAACTCACCTTAATTCTTCTTAATACCCTCAAGCCTATTTTCGAATTACACGGAAATATAGAGTTAATTCTCGCCTACAGTGGTGGTGTAGACTCGCAGGTACTTTTACATGCTTTAAGCCAATTAAAGCAAAGTAAACTTATTAGTAATAAAATTACTGTTTGTCATGTCAATCATGGCTTGAGTGAGAATGCTAAAAATTGGCAAGAATTTGCTAAAATAGAATGCGCCAAGTTGTCTGTTGATCTCGTTATTAAGTGCGTTAATGTCCAGACAAAAGCACAGCAATCATTAGAAGCACTGGCACGCGACGCAAGATACTATGCCTTGAAAACATTAAGAGACAACAAGTCTATAGTGTTAACTGGCCACCATAGTGATGATCAAAGTGAGACTTTTTTATTAGCACTTAAACGTGGTGCAGGTCTAAAAGGCCTCTCCGCAATGTCAGGAGAAACTAAACTTGGTCAGCATTTATTAGTTCGCCCTTTGTTGAGAGTTTCTCGTCAAGAAATAGAAAATCACGCTAAAATTCATCAGCTTAGTTGGGTTGAAGATGAGTCGAATGTTGATACCTGTTTTGATCGTAACTTTATCAGACTGCAAATAATGCCATTGCTCCGTCAGCGCTGGCCAAGTATTAATAACACCATTAATCGTAGCGCTAGTCATTGTTTAAGTGGTCAGGAGTTGTTGGATGAACTTGCCAAAGAAGATTTAACTAGCTGTAAGGCGAGTGGTAAAAGTTTATATACACAAGCTTTAAAAGCGCTTTCTTCTGCCCGATTTAATAATGTTATTCGTTTTTTTTTAGCGCAACAAGATTATCTTATGCCCAGTACCGAGCAACTTAAGCAAGTAAGACAACAACTGCAGGCAAGTGAAGATAAAACCCCTCAAATTAAAGTAGGGCAGTGCGTTTTTCGCCGTTATAAAGAGCAGTTATTTATAACACCTGATTATAAAGATATTAGCGATTGGCAGAGTCAAGTAAACTTATCGGAAGGAAATTTGGTAGTTTATCTGCCTGATAACTTAGGTAAGTTAACCTTTACTAATCAGCTAGCTCAAGACCATGTTCAACCACTAATTTGTCTACCAAAGTTAGGACAGAAAGTCAGTGTGCGTTTTAGTCATAACAATCCAAAGTGTTTACCTGATTTTAGGCAGCACTCTCGTAGTTTAAAGAAGGTTTTGCAAGAGTTAAATTTAGAGCCATGGCAACGTAAGCGTATTGCCTTTTTGTATTACGATAATGAGCTCGTTGCTGCGCTAGGTCACTTTATTTGTAAACCTTTCATGGTAAATAATACTGAGCTAGGATGGTATATAAGACAAAGTTATTCAATCATTGATATTGATTAGCAGTAATGTTTGAGTAATTTTTTAGCGAATAAGAGTTACAGGAATTAGATTAGACAAAGTTAGATTTAAATAAAAAGGCAGCTAATATCATTGGTATTAGCTGCCTTTTTATGTAAATTTTTTATAGTCTTAAAATAGCACTTCAGATATTAAGTTCAGCGCCAATATCATAACCCTAGGCTTTTGTTATATGGTGCGATGCTGCAGCAGAGAACACCACGTCAGTAGAGCTATTTAAAGCTGTTTCAGCAGAATCTTGCACAACACCGATAATAAAACCAATGGCAACAACCTGCATGGCAACATCATTATCAATACCGAACAAGCTACAGGCTAATGGGATAAGTAATAGAGAACCACCAGCGACACCAGAAGCACCACAAGCTGAAATAGAGGCAACCACAGATAATAAAATTGCCGTCGCAAAGCTTACTTCAATACCTAAACTATTCGCTGCAGCCAAGGTTAGGACAGTAATGGTAATTGCTGCACCCGCCATGTTGATAGTAGCACCTAGCGGAATTGATACCGAGTAGGTGTCTTCATGTAAATCTAATTTTTTACACAAAGCCATATTCACCGGAATATTAGCGGCGGAGCTACGGGTAAAAAATGCGGTAATACCAGACTCTCTAAGGCAAGTGAAGACTAAAGGATACGGATTTTTCTTAGTGATAATAAAAACAATTATAGGGTTAACAATTAAGGCAATAATTAGCATTGCGCTAAGTAGTATTACAACCAAATGACTATATTCACCTAAAGCCGAAAAGCCGGTAGTGGCTACTGTATTTGCTACCAAACCAAAGATACCCAGAGGTGCAAAACGTATGACAACACGCACGACACTAGAAACCGCTTCACTTAAATCATCTACCATTAATTTACTTGATGCATTGGCATGCTTTAATGAAAAGCCCAAACCTAAGCCCCAAGCTAGCACTGCAATAAAGTTACCACTTGCTACAGCCGTTACTGGATTCTCAACTACTTTAAAGGCGAGGGTCGATAGTACTTCGGTTAATTTTTGTGGCGGATTAGCAGTGGCACCGGCGATATCTAAGGTAAGTTCAGTTGGAAAAGCGAAGCTTAATAGCACGGCAATAAAAGCTGCAGTTAACGTACCTATGAAATATAAGCTAACGATCGGTTTTAACTCTGCGCTGCTATCAATCTTTTGGTTAGCTATAGCTGAGGTAACTAAGACTAGAACGAGAATAGGTGCAACAGCTTTTAGTGCGCTAACAAATAAGTTGCCAAGCATACTAAAGGTTTTCGCTGATTCAGGTGATATAGTTGCTAACAAGCTAGCTAGGATAATAGCGACAATTATTTGGCTCACTAAACTTGTCGATTTTATTTTCTGAATAAAAGATGTGCTCTGTGTCTTTTCGCTTGTCATAGGTAGACCTGTTACTAAATATTTTTATTGTGTGCGAGTTTTATCATTGAAGAATAGCTATTGTCTAGGGCTATTCATCAAACAAGTAAAATTAACAGTTAAAGCGTGTTCTTTCATAGAAATATAAGATGATGCGAGTATAATTACGCCATTAAAACAATGGTCTTCTTTGGAAAAACTATGCCGACAGAACAAGCATTAAAAAACCGTAGCAATAATAGCTGTGAACTTTGTACTAGTATAGAAAAATTAGTAGTTTATCCGGTACCACCCACAAGTGATTTAAGCGCCCAACAAGCTATTTATCTGTGTCAAAACTGTTTATCGCAAATAGAAGGTCAAAGCGAGTTAGATATAAATCACTGGCGTTGTCTAAATGACAGTATGTGGAATCAAGAGCCAGCAGTACAGGTCATGTCTTATCGCATGCTACACAAACTTTCTTCTGAGAGTTGGGCTCAAGATGCTTTAGATATGCTTTACTTAGAAGATGAAGTTAAAACTTGGGCAGAGCAGGGCATTGCAGCAGAACGCAGTAATGGGCCAACGCGGGACAGCAATGGTACAGAATTACAAAACGGCGATAATATCACCCTGATTAAAGATTTAAAAGTTAAAGGAGCAAACTTTACCGCTAAGCAAGGCACTATGGTACGCGGTATTACGCTTACTGATAATCCTGAACATATTGAAGGTAAAGTTAATGGTACCCGCATTGTCTTGGTATCAGCTTACTTGAAAAAAGCATAAAAAAATCAGATAAATCTACTTACCTATTTAAAATAAGTAGAACCTATACCTGCTCTATTTGACGATACTCGTTTCAGGCAACCGGTACGAATCATAATCAAAACAAACAAATATAAACATAAAAAACGCTATGATATTTCTATCACAGCGTTTTTTATAAAAACCTAAAGATTAAAGTAAGCTAATCTAGAGATTTAATGATTCTTTTTCCTAAATGATTCACAGGCGATTTCATCTTCACACTCACCATAAAGGTATAAGCTGTGATTGGTAAGCTTAATCTTATTGGTAACAGCAATATCACGTTGTCTTTGCTCAATAACATTATCTTCAAATTCGACAACTTTACCGCATTTTAAACAAACCAAATGGTCGTGGTGAGCTTTATGAGCCAATTCAAATACGGATTTACCGCCTTCAAAATGATGGCGGGTAACAATACCTGCATCATCAAATTGGTTTAAGACTCGGTATACCGTAGCTAAGCCAATTTCTTCATTTTGCTCTAATAATAATTTATAAACATCTTCTGCACTGATATGTTGATTATTTGGCTGTTGAAGAATGCAAAGGATCTTTATTCTAGGTAGGGTGATTTTTAATCCAGCTCTTTTTAGTTCTTCGTTTTGTTCAGCCATATTAAGTCTCTAAAGTGATTAAGTAATTTAATAGCAAAATTATAGGGGGTTATTGAGAAAGAGAAAAGCTTTAGTTTTATTCTTTCTCTAATATGTTCGCTTTGGTAGATAAAGCTAAAAAAATCCCAAACAATAGGCTTATTTCATTATAACCTTTAATAAGTTAAGTTTATCAAGCGAATTCTGCAAGACACATTTCGTCATTTAATTGTACAAGCCATTGATCGACTCGGGCTTCAGTTAGTTCACTTTGCCTGTCTTCATCAATACATAAGCCAATAAAAGTATTTTCATCAACAAGTGCTTTTGATGCTTCAAACTCATAACTTTCGGTTGACCAGTTACCAACAACGATAGCACCTTTACTCTCAACGATATCGCGCAATGGCTCCATAGCGTCACAAAAGTATTCGGAATAATCTTCTTGGTCACCTAAGCCATAAATAGCCACTAGTTTATCAGCAAAGTTTACTGCTTCTAAATCAGGTAAAAAGTCATCCCAATCACATTGATTTTCACCATAATACCAAGTCGGAATACCTAAAATAAGTAAATCGAACTCAGCGATTTCCTCTTTAGTGCTTTTGGCAATGTCTTTTACATCAACCATTTGCTTACCTAATTTTTTTTGGATCATTTTACCAATTGCTTCAGTGTTACCTGTATCACTGCCAAAGAATAAACCTACGATTGCCATAAAATGCTACCTTATTGTGCTTTCTTAAAAAGAATATTACTTAATGTGCGCTGCTATTGATTTTACTAACAGCGACTCTATTAATTCGCTTCGACTCATTTGTTGAGTTTCAGCTAACTGTTCTAATTGTTCGAATAAACTGTGATGTACTTTAAACTCTACTCGTTTTAAGCCATTATTTTTATCACGTTTTACTTGATTACGTTTATTGATTTTTATCTGTACACTACGCGAATTAGGATTCGTTTTTGGACGTCCAGGGCGCTTTTCATCGCTGAATAAGTCGATAGTGGTTAAGTCAGTTATTTCTTTTGCCATGAGTTAACCAACACCCTGACTTTCCCAGATAAACTGGATAACACCTTTAGCAATAAAGCTGGCACAACCTAAGAATAAAACAAAATATACCACCACTTTACCCATCAGTGGTACGTTATTTTTATTCATCACATCATAAATAGATAGGCCAATAAAGCCAAAGATAAAAAGGAAAAATAAATTAAGGCCAATTGCCTCAATAAGCTCTAAATGTTCTGCTAGCATAGTGGTTGATTGTTTCTTATTCACTAAGGCCAAATAATACTAAGGCCAAAAATTGGCAGTATTATAACATATCCTTCACGCCAGACCATTAGCATTTTGGCTATTTTAGCAAAAATAATAACGTTTGTTGGGACTAAGTATTTTGATCTTTATCAATGATATTAGAAATCGACTAGTAATATCTTTTTGAAACCAAAGCTACATCGCTAAGAATTGATAAAGTCGAGGACAATTTTATTAAAGGCAATAGTTTTTTCAGCATGGAGCCAATGTCCAGCGCCCTGAATTATTTTTGCTTTACTATTGGGCAAAAGTGCGGTGATAGCTTCTTTATATTCAGGCAAAATATAATCTGAATTACCCCCCTTAATAAACAACGTCTGTCCCGGGTAAGCTACTTTATTAGTAGGTATTTGATTAGCCATCATTATTTGTGGATAACATAAGGCAATATTGTCAATATTGCATTTAAAAGTAAACTTACCTTGCGAGTTTAACACTAAATTACGTAATAGAAATTGTCTAACGCCAATATCGTCTACAAATGACGTTAGTTGTGCATCAGCATCCTTTCGCTTGAAAACTTGCGATAAATCGATAGCTTGAAGGCCTTCAATAATTCTTAAATGGTGTGCGGGGTAACTAACAGGGGCAATATCAGCTACCAGTAGCTTAGTAATACGTTGTGGTTGCTCTAAAGCGACTTGTATCGCTATTTTTCCGCCCATAGAATGACCAAGTAATACACATTTATTAATTGCTAAATAATCTAATAAATTGATAATATCTTTCGATAATTCAGTATAATCCATTGTATTCACATGGAATGAATTACCATGATTTCTAACATCGACACTGGTTACACAATAGTTTTGGGATAATTGCTTTGCCACCATGTTAAGGTTTTCTAAACTACCAAATAAACCATGTATCAGCACTACGTGCAGTCCAGTGCCAATTTGTTTATAGTTAAGTATTTTAGCTTGAGTTGTCATTAGGTTATTAGATTTTATTTAGCTGTCATTGGTAATATTGTCATATTTTTAGCAACTATTTGCAAATAAATGAGTTCAACCGATTAGATTTTCACTATATAATCTTTCGCGAATTATTTAAGTTAAGGGTAACAATGAAAAACATCGAAATAGATGAAGAGCTTTATCAATATATTGCCACCAATACTCAGTTTATTGGTGAAAGTGCTTCTGCCATTTTACGTCGTTTGCTAAATTTTGGCGAAGAAGTCAAGCTTGAAACCGTTGTCGTTAACGAACCTTCAGCTGTGCCTGAAGTAATAACGTTACCTGAGACTGAAAAGTTAGCAGAGAAAGTACAGGTTACTAAAACAAAAAAGTCTGAAAGTATCGCTGCTGTTAAAGTCATAGCTGTTAGTCATGAAACAGTCTTTAATTTTATTAATAAAGAAGAGTTAGCAATGCAACGGGGCGCTGTAGGCCGATTTTTATTAATTCTCGCTGCATTATATCGTGCGCATCCACAGCATTTCTCGGTGGTGACTGAAATAAGTGGTCGTGACCGATTATATTTTGCTAATAGTGAAAGTCAATTGGCAGAAAGTGGTAGTAGCACTAAGCCTCGCCAAATACCAGAAAGTCCTTTTTGGGTTATCACTAATTCTAACACCACACGTAAAAAAATGATGTTAACCAAAGCTTCAATATCATTAGGTTATTGTGACAGTGATGTTGAAAAAATTCGTGAGTTACTTTAGCGTTTAAAAGTTAACGTAAATTGATTTCAGCTAATAATTATTAAGAAGATACTATGAGTATTCACCCTTTTGCCGGTAAACCTACTCGTCCAGAAGATAGGATTAATATTGGTCAGCTTGTTAGTGACTATTTTTTACAAACACCAGATGTGAGCTTAACAGCAGAGCAAGTAAGCTTTGGTACTTCGGGTCACCGAGGCAGTGCAAGTAAACGTAGTTTTAATGAACAGCATATTATTGCTATTTGTCAGGCAATTGCTGAATATCGCCAACAAAATACTATTAAGGGACCACTTTTTTTAGGTAAAGATACCCACGCGTTATCTGAGCCAGCCTTTGCTAATGCTATTTCTGTACTTATTGCTAATGGTGTTAATGTAGTAGTACAAAGTGACGTTTTATCAGCAAAGGGTTTTACGCCAACGCCGGTAATATCTCGTTTAATCATTAGTCATAACCAATCTAATCCTGAAAATGTTGCCGATGGTATTATTATTACTCCTTCTCATAATCCACCTAGTGACGGAGGTATTAAATATAACCCACCCCATGGCGGCCCTGCTGAAGGTGACATCACTAAAAAAATTGAGCTACGTGCAAATGAAATAATTATCGCAGGGTTAGTTGATGTTAAACAGTTACCTTATCCTGAAGCGTTACAATCGTCTTTGCTTCAAAAAGAAGACTTTATTAGCCATTATGTTGAGCAACTTGATCAAGTTATTGATATGGCGGCAATCGCTAAGGCCGGCGTTACTATTGGTGTTGACCCATTGGGTGGCTCAGGTATTGACTACTGGCCGCTTATAGCCAAGCAATATCAATTGAAAATAACAGTCGTTAATGAAATTGTTGATAGCAGTTTTGCTTTTATGCCATTAGATAAAGATGGCAAGATTCGCATGGATTGTTCGTCAAAATATGCCATGGCAGGTTTAATAGCCATGAAGGATGATTTCGATATAAGTGTTGGTAATGATCCAGATTTTGATCGCCATGGTATTGTTACGCCAAGTGGTGGTTTAATGAATCCTAATCATTACCTCGCCGTGGCTATTCACTATTTAATGACCCATAGAGATTGGCCAACGACATGTAAGATAGGAAAAACGCTAGTTTCTAGCTCACTTATAGATCGCGTTGCCAAACAGCTCTCTCGTCCGTTATCAGAAGTACCTGTTGGTTTTAAGTGGTTTGTCGATGGTTTAGCTGATGCTAGTTATGCTTTTGGCGGAGAAGAAAGTGCTGGTGCGTCTTTTCTTGCTCGTGATGCTAGTACATGGACGACAGATAAAGACGGTTTTATCTTGGCTTTATTAGCGGCAGAGATACTTGCTGTTACGGGTAAAGACCCTTACCAGTATTACCTAGCGCTCACTCAAACGTTAGGTGAACCTTGTTATGGTCGAGTTGAGGCTGTTGCTTCATTTGAACAAAAAAAAGTACTAACGGCATTATCAAGTGAGGATATTAAAGCGAAAATCCTTGCCGGTGATAAAGTCATTCAAGTGATTTCACATGCACCAGGTAATAATGCTGCAATCGGAGGTATAAAAGTTGTAACAGATAATGGCTGGTTTGCCGCTCGCCCATCTGGTACCGAAGATATTTATAAAATTTATGCTGAAAGTTTTATTAACGATAATCACTTACAAATGATTATTAAAGAGGCGCAAGCTATTGTTAGTGCCTCATTTAAGATGGCTGGCTTGTAAGTTACTACTATGTAAGGGGTATCACTAAATCGAGTGATCCCCCTCTATTCCTCCAAAACCTCCTCTATCTCTGTTTTAACTCCACTGTAAAGAATATTGCTCATTTTTACTGACTTTCATGGTAATTCATTGTCTTTGTTTATTGAATGTCAGTTAACGTAAAGGTAAAGTTTAAATAAGTTATTACGGCGTATCTACTTCTCACTTAGGGGTAGGTATAAATTAGCTATACTAAAAAAAACAATTAATCCTAGCTATACATTTTCGCAGACGCTAACCACAATTATACAGTGTGTTAGGGGAATAGAGAGAACATTATGAGCACAGAACTTTATGATGATGGACCAGTAGTGCATCAGCCTACTTTTATCGACGGTACCAGTGTTGAAATTCCTGAACTGAGAATTTTACGCCAAAACGGTACAACTTATCCCAAGGCTGATTTACCCGATATAGATCAAGCGTTAGCGACTAAAATTTATCAGACGCTTGCCTTTCATCGTGTATTAGATGAACGTATGGTGGCATCACAGCGCCAAGGCCGCTTGAGCTTTTATATGACGGCTTTAGGTGAGGAAGCGACCAGTGTTGGTGGTGCTGCGGCATTAGCGCCACAAGATATGATAATGATGCAATATCGCGAGCAAGGTACGTTAATGTTTCGTGATTTTAGTATCGAAAACTTTATGAATCAAATGTTTAGTAATGCTAACGATTTAGGTAAAGGCCGACAAATGCCGATACATTACGGCTCGAAAGAACTGAACTGCATGACAGTATCTTCAACACTTGCTACACAAATCCCTCAAGCAGCAGGTTATGCTTACGGGCAAAAATTGCAAGGACTTGATGCGGTAACCCTTTGTTATTTTGGTGAAGGTGCGGCATCAGAAGGTGACTTCCATGCCGGTTTAAATATGGCGGCTGTGCAAGAAGCTCCAGTCATCTTTTTCTGTCGAAACAATGGTTATGCTATTTCTACACCTTCAGATGAGCAATTTAAAGGTAACGGTATTGCCTCTCGTGGTGTCGGTTATGGCATGAAAACAATTCGTATTGACGGCAATGACATTCTGGCTGTACTTAAAGCCACGCAAATTGCGCGTGCTTATGCAGTAAAAGAAAGTAAACCTGTGTTAATTGAAGCAATGTCTTATCGTCTTGGTGGGCATTCTACTTCTGATGATCCGTCGGGTTATCGTACTAAGGAAGAAGAAGCGAAATGGCAGAGCCATGATCCGGTTACACGTATGAAAAACTGGATGCTTCAACAAAGTTGGTGGGATGAAGTAAAAGAAATAGCCCTGTTCGAAAAGTATAGAGAAGTAGTATTAGCCGCAGTAAAAGTAGCAGAGAAAATAGATAAACCCCATATAGATACCATGATAACCGATGTTTATGATGTACCAACCGCGCAGTTAAAATCGCAGTTAAATGAAGTTAAAGCACACGTCAATAAATATCCAGAAGCTTACCCATTTACCGCAGGGAAATTTTAATCATGGCGAAAATTTATATTGACCCAGTGTGTGCTATCAACACTGACTCTGATGAAG
>JBKEHN010000048.1:0-18690 GCA_046710905.1 Colwellia sp. | reverse complement strand
TATAGTAATAAAATAGTTATTTATGTTCTTTGATTAAGGCGAGAAATGGTTGGCCATAACGGGATAACTTCACCTCACCTATGCCACTTATACCCAGCATTTCACGTGATGTTTTCGGCTTTACGCGAGCCAATTCAGATAAAGTTGCATCATTAAAGACAATAAATGGTGCTATGTCTTCACCATCAGCAATAGCTTTACGCAGTTCGCGTAATTTAGCGAATAACACTCGATCATAGCTTTTTTGTGGTGCTTTTTCTTGCCAGTAGCTAGCTTTTTGTAAACGAGGGCTAGCTAACATCAAAGGCTCTTGTGCTTTTAATACCAAGCCCGATGCTTGTGTTAAACATAAAATAGATTGTTGTTCGATATCTTGCTGCAAATAACCTAAATGTATTAACTGACCAATAATCGAGAACCAATAACCAGTAGTTTTACCTTTGCCAATACCGAAGGTAGAGACTTGATCATGTGCTAATTGTTTTATTTTATCGTTCAATTCACCGCGTAAAACGGCAATAACATGATTAATATCGCCTTGTTGTTCGATACGATACACACACGACAATACTTTTTGCGCTTCTATAGTGCCATCAAACTGACTAGGGGGATCTAAGCAAATATCACAATTACCACAGCCTTTTTCGGTATATTCGGCAAAATAGTTTAGCACAACTTGTCGACGACAGGTTTGTGCATCAATAAAGGCATCCATAGCAGCAAAGCGTTGCATTTCAACATTTACTCGCTGTGGATTATCACCTTCACTAATACGTTTCTTAATACGGTTAACATCTTTCTCATCAACTAGAAATAAGGCTTCTGCATTTAAGCCATCACGCCCAGCACGGCCAATTTCTTGATAATAAGACTCTAATGTACGTGGTGGCTCAAAGTGAATAACATAGCGCACGTTAGGTTTATTGATACCCAAACCAAAAGCAACGGTAGCAATGACTATTTGAATATTATCTTTGGTAAAACCTTCTTGTACAAGTGAACGAATTTCGTTTTCTAGTCCTGCGTGGTAAGCTGCACAATTTACCCCACTGGCTGCTAAGTAGTTAGCTAGCTTTTCTACTTGCCAACGGCTGTTGCAGTAAATAATACCACTATCTTCACCCTTCTTTTTGATGTAGCCCAGTAACTGTTTTTCGCCATTATATTTAGGGGCTAAGGTAAAACGAATATTTGGTCGATCAAAACTATCAAGATGAATATAAGGGTTTGGTAACGCCAGTTGGTTCAAAATATCTTTACGGGTAGTCACATCGGCCGTGGCCGTTAAGGCCATAACAGGTACGGTAGGGAAATTTTGTTTTAAACATTGCAGCTTGGTATAAGCGGGTCTGAAATCATGGCCCCACTGAGAAATACAGTGTGCCTCATCAATAGCAAACAAACTAAGTTGCAGCTGACTCAAACTTTGTAAGAAGTAATAATTAGTTAAACGTTCAGGCGCAACATAGAGTAGTTTAATCTCACCTCGCCCTAAGCGCAAAAAGATATCACTGATTTCGTTCTGCTCAAGACTAGAATTAATAAAAGCAGCAGATATACCTTGACGAGTTAAACCATCTACTTGATCTTTCATCAAGGCAATCAAGGGCGAAACAACAACTGTCACACCAGGTAATATTACTGCAGGCAACTGATAGCATAATGATTTACCACCCCCCGTAGGCATTAATACTAATGAATCTTGGCCTTGCAACAAGCTATTAATAATTTTAGCTTGCCCCTCACGAAAGCTTTCATAACCAAAATGGTGCTTTAACGTATCGAGCAATAAGACATCATTTTCGGTACTTTTTTCTGTACTGACTGCTACATTTTTTTGGACGTTGACGACTGAGGAGTTCAAGAAGGTATCGACTAATTTTCTTATGGATAATATTGTTATTTTAACTCAGCGACACAGTGAAAACCTAGCACAGAAAAATATATTTATAACTCAAATAAAATCATTAAGTTACTTATAAGTAAATAGCCTAGTACCAACAAGTTTACGGTGAAAAATATACCCTCTTAGCTTTTAATACTTGAAGTACTGGTTGTCATGGTATTATCCTCGTTCGTTCATCACTAAAACAGTTGAATACATAAATCATGAGTGTAACAGCCACACATCAACTTGAAGCCAACAGTAGCCGTAATGGTGCTTTTAGTGCATTAAGTGCATACCTATTATGGGGTTTTGCGCCAATTTATTTCAAATTACTCACCGCTATTGAACCCGGTGAAATTATGATGCATAGAATCATTTGGTCAACGGTATTTTTGTTAGTGATGATCATTGTGATGAATAAATGGTCACAGTTAGTAGCTGTTTTCAAACAACCTAAAATATTATTACAATTATCATTATCCGCTAGCTTTCTTGCGGTAAATTGGTTCTTGTTCATCTGGGCGGTAAACAACAATCATTTACTTGATGCCAGTTTAGGTTATTACATAAATCCATTATTTAATGTGATATTAGGCATGATATTCTTTCATGAGCGCTTACCTCGTAATCAATTAATAGCGGTTGGTTTAGCCCTGCTTGGTGTATTAATACAACTTATTGCTTTAGGTACTTTACCAATAATTTCACTTGCTTTAGCCAGCACCTTTGCAGTTTACGGATTACTGAGAAAGAAACTTCCGATTAATTCCTTCATCGGATTATTTATTGAATCACTTTTAATGCTACCTATTGCACTTATTTATTGGTTGTTCTTTGTCGAAAGCAGTACAAGTAATATGGCGATAAATACCGCTAGCCTGAATTTTACCTTAGTCATGGCAGGTATTGTGACAACAGCACCCTTATTGTTTTTTACTATCGCCGCAAAAAGATTAGCACTGTCGACCTTAGGTTTTTTTCAATACTTGGGACCAAGTATTATGTTTTTATTAGCGACCTTTTATTATCAAGAAACCATGAAAGTTGCTGAGTTAATTACTTTTGTATTCATTTGGGCGGCATTAGTGCTTTATAGCCTAGACTCCTTCAAAAAGCGTACTTAAATCGAGCTCTTTCAATGAGCTTGACTGCAGCACTTAAAAAAATAGCGCTTAAAAGCGCTATTTTGATTTTATTATGAGTGGAGTCAGCTAGTCTTCTAGTTCAGCACCAAATATTACGACCTGATTACGACCATTTTCTTTTGCTAAATATAAGGCATTGTCTGCTTCATTCATTTGTTTAGAGAACTCGTCTTCACTATCAAAAACCACACCAACACTCAGGGTTATTGATAGTAACGCATCACCTGCAGGGATAGTCGACACAGCAATTTCTCGTCTAAAGTCATCTAGCTTATTGTATAAGTTGTCTTGATCTATACCATGTAATAATACCGAAAATTCCTCTCCGCCTAATCGTGCCGTAAGGCCTGCGCCAAAGTGCTTACGCATATAAAGTGCGACTATCTTTAAGACTTGATCACCAACATCATGACCATAGCTATCATTTACTTTCTTAAAGAAATCGATATCGATCATTGCTAAGCAATAAGGTACTTTTTTATTAATATATTCTTTAACACGTAATTCAGCACTACGAAAAAAAGAGCGACGATTAGCAAGGTCGGTTAAATAATCGGTATTGGCTGCATACTGAATTTTCGCGATATTATTTAAACTTTCAATATTTTGAGTAATACGACAATAGAATTCTTCAGGACAAAAAGGTTTACGCAAGAAATCATCTGCGCCATTTTTTATAAAACGTGCTGAATGAATGCCATTACTGGCACCTGAAATACCTATTACCGCTAACTGTTCGCGACTATAAATACGACGAATTTCATTGGTCAGCTCAATACCGTCCATTTGTGGCATTTCTAAATCTGTGATTACCATTTTAATATTTTTATGCTGAGCAAGTTTTTCTAAAGCCTGCACACCATGATTAGCGGTTATCACATTAAAATTACGACGTTTTAATAATTCTACAATATGGTTTCGTGCAGCTGATGAATCATCAACCACTAAGATAGTATTTTGACTATTCGTTTGCTGCCAGTGTAAAACACGCTTTAAATACAAAAATGCTTGGCTATTTTCTTTTGGAATATAATCAATTACCGGCTGTGATAGAATTTTTTGTCGGGTTTCATCATCCATCTTACCTGTCATGACAATGCTAGGAATGCCATGAGATAATACACATTCTATGGCCTCGCCATCAAGCGCATCCGGTAAAGCATAATCGATAGTCGCTGCAAAAAAATCAGTATCTGAAGAGAGAATATTTTCTACTTGAGCTAAATCACTGGCAACAACCACCTCAAACTTTAACGAACGAGCTATCTGCTTGATCACGGTTGCAATCGGTTTACTGTCTTCTACTACTAATAATCTTTGAGACATCACAACACCTTTTTTATTTTATATGGACTATTTTTTGGCTGTTCATTTCATTAGCTAATCAAGCTGAGTCTACAAGTAAAACCAGTAATAGACTCAGCTATATCGCTTGTAAGTTGGCATATTCTACTACTAACCACTTACTGCCTACATCAGCAAAATTGACTTGAATACGTGATTGTGCGCCACTACCCTCATAGTTAAGTACAACACCTTCGCCAAATTTAGCATGTTTAACCAGCTGTCCCAACTTAAACCCTGTATTTTCAAAGGTTTCAAGGGTAAAGGTATTAGAGAATTTACCGACTTTACTCGGCCGTTTTACCTGTGACTGCATGCGAATTTCTTCGATACAATCTTCAGGTAATTCACGTAAAAAACGGCTCGCTTTATGAAACTTTTCTTGCCCGTATAAACGACGACTTTCAGCATGGCATAAGTATAACTTAACCATTGCCCTTGTCATGCCGACATAACATAAACGGCGTTCTTCTTCTAAGCGCCCTATCTCTTCAACCGACTGTTGTGATGGGAACATGCCTTCTTCAAGGCCAGCAATAAAGACTAAAGGAAACTCTAAGCCTTTAGCTGAATGCATTGTCATTAACTGCACTGCGGCTTCAAACTCATCTGCTTGTGACTCACCAGATTCTAATGCGGCATGGGTTAAAAATGCGGTTAACGGTGTTTGTTCTTCGACTAATTCAGGATCGCTTTCAAACGTTTGACAAGCTGTCACTAGCTCATTTAAGTTTTCTATACGCTGTTCGGCACGTTCTCCCTTTTCAGCTTGATACATTGCTTTTAAGCCACTATGACTAATAATAAAGTTCGCTTGCTGGTCTAAATCTAAATTATTAGTGTCATCTTCTAATTGCTCAATAAGTTGCATAAACGCTGTAATCGTTTTAGCGCCCCTACCCTTCAACTGCTCAGCTTGTATCATATTCTTACAAGCCTGCCACATTGTTACTTCCATACCACGGGCAGCATCTCGAACTAATGCTAAGGTTTGATTACCGATACCACGCGTTGGTGTATTAATAACACGTTCAAAGGCCGCATCATCATCACGATTATTCATAAGGCGCATGTAAGCTAGCGCATCTTTTATTTCTTGTCGTTCGAAGAATCGTTGTCCTCCATAAATACGATACGGTAATTGCCCTTGCAATAACGCTTCCTCAAGTAAACGTGATTGGGCATTTGAACGATACAATATCGCAATTTCATCTAATTTACCGCCGTCATCACGCCATTGTTTTATCCGACCTGCGATAAAACGTGCTTCATCTATTTCATTAAAAGCAGTATAAATTGATATTTTTTCGCCTGCTTCACCATCAGTCCACAACTCTTTGCCCATACGGTTCGTATTATTACAAATTAACTGATTAGCCGATTTTAAAATATTAGCGGTTGAGCGATAATTTTGCTCAAGACGAATAGTTTTCGCATCATCATATTCTTTTAAGAAGCGTTCGATGTTTTCAATCTTGGCACCACGCCAGCCATAAATAGATTGGTCATCATCGCCAACAATCATGACCTTGCTACGAGCTTTACCTAACATAGTAAGCCATGCATATTGAATCGCGTTAGTATCTTGAAACTCATCCACCAAAATATGACCAAAACGCTGTTGATAGTGATCTAATAAGGCCGGATTTTTTAACCACAACTCATGAGCACGTAATAACAACTCGGCAAAATCAACTAAGCCCGAACGATCACAGGTTTCTTGGTAGGCTTTATACACTTTAACAAACAACTCTTCAGTAGGGTCGAACTGCGAATCAATATGCTGTGGACGAAGGCCTTCATCTTTTTTGCCATTGATATACCAAACAAATTGTTTTGGTGGCCACTTCTTCTCATCAAGCTCTAATGAACGAACTATGCGTTTAATCAAACGTAGTTGATCGTCACTATCAAGTACTTGAAAGCTTTGCGGTAAATTAGCTTCTTGGAAGTGCATTCTTAATAAACGATGCGCTAAACCATGAAAGGTGCCTATCCACATGCCGTGAGTATTGCCATTCGTTACTTGCTCGACGCGAGCACGCATTTCTGCTGCGGCTTTATTGGTAAAAGTAACGGCCAAAATACTGTGCGAAGAAACTCCCTCAACTTGCATTAACCAGGCAATACGTTGCACTAATACTCGAGTTTTACCACTTCCTGCGCCAGCCAAAATAAGCATATTTTGCTTTGGGGCAGCAACAACGTCACGTTGTTTATCATTTAAAGAGTCGAGTAATTCTGAAACGTCCATAGGGTTAAAACCTTTATTGAGGTGGTATTAGCTAGGTTCGGCAGATGATAGTGCTAAACAAAAAGCAAAAGTATATCATCATTTATAGTTAGGTGTTGCGCTTTGCTGTTTATTTTTACAGTGATAATCTGTGCTTAATTAGCTAAACTTTATTAAACTAATTTGTATAGTAAGGACAATATTACTCGCTACTATTCTTTAAAGTCGCTACACTAATCTTTATTATTTAGGGAATTATTGTGTCAACAAAAAGGATAAATAAGCTTATAATATAATGATCTAGGTCGTTGCTATTTACTGTACTCTCAAAATCTATGATAAATTTACCAAAAACCTCGCTTCAAATCTCAGTACCTAATCCTAAGAAATTTTATGCTTAATAAAGATGAAATAAACATTCTTCGTACCGTTAAATTGGCACCACTTTTTATTTTAGTGCTTTCATTAATTGCCATAGTGTTAATTTTTAAAAATAACAACAGCCATTTTAAAAGTGAAGTTGACCGTATACGAACTGATTCTATTAATGAAGAAACACTACTCATTAAAAATGAAGTATTAAAAGTTCATGATCTTATTAAAAATGAAAAAGCCCAATCTATTAGGAAAATAAAGGAAAACCTGCAAGCACGAGTTCGCGAAGCACATGCTATCGCCAGTTCTATCTATAGAAATAACCAAAATATAAATAAAGTAGAAATAAAATTACTCATAAGTGATGCTTTAAGAGATATTCGCTTTAATAATGGCCGTGGCTACTTCTTTGTTTATCAAAGTGATGGTTTGTCTGTAATGCACCCTATCTTGCCACATTTGCAAAACACTAATATCTGGGATTTTAAGGATGTAAAAGGTAATTATGTTATTCGTAACCTCAGTAATATCGCTACTTCGATAGGTGAAGGTTTTTTTCGATGGTGGTGGAAAAAGCCTACTGATACTGAAACAGAATATGAAAAGATTGGTTACAGTAAATATTTCGCGCCTTTTGATTGGTTTATTGGTACTGGCGACTATGTTCTCGATTATGAAGAAGAGCTAAAAAAAGAAATATTAGCGCGTATTAGCCGAGTAAAATACGGTAAAGATGGCTATATTTTTGTAGTCAATGAAGTAGGAACTTACCTTAACCACATTGAAAAAAAACACATTGGTAAAAATAGACTAAATCTGGTCGACAACAATGGTTTTTTAATTACACAAGAAATCATAAAAGCCGCACAACGCGGCGAAGATTATCTATCCTACATAGGCACCATTAAACCAAGCACTGGTTTACCCGCTAAAAAAACATCCTTCATCAAGGGATTTGAAGACTGGCAGTGGGCTATTGGCTCTGGGGCCTACCTGGATGATATTGAGAATGTAGTACTATCAAAGACAGTTGTGTTACATAAAAAAAACCAACTAAAGCTAATACAAACATTAGCACTAGGAACGACAACGTCCCTGATGTTATTCCTAATTTCACTGGCCTTTGCCAACAATATCAAACAGCGCTTTCAACGTTATAAAAGAAATGTTATCGATAAAAAACAAGAACTTAATGAATTAAACTTACATTTAGAGGACAAAGTATCTGATAGAACACATGCATTAGCGGCTACTAATAAAGAGCTTGAGTTAACATTAACAAGTTTAAAAAACACTCAAGAAAGACTTATCGCTTCTGAAAAAATGGTCTCTATGGTTGGTTTAGTAACTGGCGTTGCCCATGAACTTAATACCCCTTTAGGCATTATGGTTACTTCCATAAGTCAAATAGAAGACGAGATAGAAAAAGTATTTATAACGATAAAGTCGCAACAATTAACACGTAGTGAATTACAACGTAGTGAAGAAGCCTGTCGATTAAGTATCGAGCTACTCAATAGTAGTTTAACTAAGTCGATTCAACTTATTAAAAGTTTTAAATCTCTGTCGACACACAGCGAACATCAGCAAACACAAAAGTTCTCTCTTAATAAATTGATTAAATCACTCAGTGACTCCTATCAATCGGTGCTAAAAGAACAGAAGACACAATTAACCTTGCTCTTTATTGATGACGTGATGGTTAATAGTTATAAAGACGTCATTATTGATGTATTAACGCAACTGATTGAAAACTCACTAACGCATGCTTTCAATGAAATTGACTCTCCCTGCATTACCATCCGTGTTAGCGCCACTAATGATCAGCTAATTATTGATTACTTTGATAATGGCGTAGGTTTAAGTGATGAAGGGAAAGATAAGGTTTTTGAACTATTTTATACCACTAAACGCAATAGTAGTTGCACTGGTTTAGGTATGCCCATTATCTATAATCAAGTTACACAAAAGTTGCAGGGTACTATTACCTATACTCAACACAACATGCAAGGCACAGGGTTTACTATTATCATTCCGATGTTATATAAAACAGCAGCTTACCGCCTTATTTGATTCAACGAAGACTAAATTTATGTCAAAACGATAGTTGTGACAAGTCACTGATTTGAGCTAATTCAATATGAGGGATTTGTCGTAACTTTTTACCAATGCCGTATTGTGGTAACCAAGCGGTTTGACAACCTGCATTTAACGCACCATAGATATCGGCAACACCACAATCGCCGACATGTAATAACTGCTCTGCTGGAATAGCTAACTGTTGACACACTAAAGTAAACATATCTATAGCGGGCTTTTGCCTTAATAAATACTCACTTTCATTATTATCCTCACCGGCTTGAAAGCCCGCGTGATAAATATGTTTGAAATAATGACTAATACCTAAAGCTTTAGTATCTACATTGCCGTTACTGATTGCCACCAACGGAAATACTTTACTTAAAGTAGCTAAGAGTTCATGGCTAACTTTTGGCACGATGAAGTCACTACGTAAGCTAATAAAGTAATCTAAGGCCGCTTGTGCTTCTATCGTTGCTTCATCGAGTGAGAGATTATGCGCCAGTAAACCTAAGCGATAAGTCTCAAAGCGAAGTTTTACTACATCGTGAGAAATATCCTGATGTGCTTTGATTACTTGCTGGCGATAAGGTGCCCAAAAATATCGATTAAAAACCGGCTTTGGTTCAGATGATAACTTGGGCAATAAAGTAGTAAACTTTTCAGTAAAGTAGTTCACCATTTTTTTTTCAATCGCCAGCATTACTGGGCGATTATTATATAAGGTGTCATCTAAATCAAAGCTAATGGCTTTAATCATGGTTAAACGTCGATAGATTTGCATAGTCTCACCCTAAAATAGTTATCGCGCTAACTGTTGATGTAATAATTTAGCCACTAGCCGCTTAAATTGATTAAGTAATAAAGTATCCATACGCGGATCAAAGTGGTGCGCATCTTCACTACTAATAGCTAAAAACCCTACTGGTACGTCATCATGTGTTAGCTTAATCAAGACGACTGAACCTGAGCATGGCTTAGAAAAAATCAATGTTTGCTCACTTTCTTGCAAGCGACCAAAATAATATTCATCATTGGTCAATCGATTTTGCATCACACCAGTACAATCATTGCTTGATAAGCTATGGTGAGCAACTTCAATATTATTGGTCGGAATTAACCATAACTTAAATGAAGATAAAGATAATAATTCAGTGGTCACTTGATGCAAACAATCGAGTAACTCTTCTGCTGATTGACAATCAAGTAAGCGTAGATAAAGGTCACTATAAAGTACAAATAATTGCTCATTATGAGTAGCGATCGACATTAACTGGGTAATCTCATCTTCTAACCCATGAACTTTATGGCGAAGCTGTTGCTGTTGACGCTCGACTAAAGAAACAGTACCGCGTTGCTCATCAACTAAGCGTAAGCTGGTCATTAAACTGTTATTACGATTAAAAAACTCAGGATTATCTTGTAAGTAACTAATCACTAACTCATCCGTTAATGGAATATCTTCACTATTGATACTTTGCTGCACATCATTCATCTTGTTTATGTCTTCTTTCATAGGTTTCATCGCTAATAGGGCATTGGGAGAAGTAGCGCTTTATATGGATATTTGACCATCAAACACGTGCGTTGCCGGACCAGACATTTTTACTGGATGCCCTGGTCCTTGCCAAAATATACGTAATTTACCACCAGGTAGTTCAACCGTTACTTGCTTGGCTAGCTTTTTCTGCATATAACCAATAACAACGGCTGCACAGGCTCCACTACCACAAGCTAAAGTTTCAGCTGCGCCGCGCTCATATACTCTTAATTTAATATAATTAGGGCTAACAATTTCCATAAAGCCGACATTAGCATCTTCAGGGAAGCGTTCATGTATAGATAATTCTTGCCCAAGTGATTCAACATCCGCTTCAACAACACTATCTACCGTGACGACACAGTGCGGATTACCCATTGAGACAGCACCACATAAAACAGTTTCACTTTCACTACGCAGAATATAAGTACCTTCCATTTTTTGTGCACTAAAAGGTATTTTTTTTGGTTCAAATTGTGGCACCGGCATGGTGACTGAAATATTACCATCACGCTCGATGTGTAAATTCATTTTACCTGTGCTGGTTGAAACTTTTATCTTATGTTTGTTACATAAGCCTTTCATACGGACGAATTTGGCGAAACAACGAGCGCCATTGCCACACTGGCCAACTTCACTGCCATCAGCATTATAAATACGGTAATGAAAATCTAAATCTGGATCATAAGGCGGCTCAACAACTAACAGCTGGTCAAAGCCGACGCCGAAGTTTCTGTGGGCAAATTTAGTAATGAGTTCTGGCGATAAAAAAACATTTTGTGTGACATTATCAAGCACTAAAAAATCATTACCTAAACCATGCATTTTAGAAAAATTGACTAGCATTATTGTTGCTCTTTAACTTGGTCTGTTGGCTGCTTAACTAATGAAGTAGTTTGCTCAGTTGACTGCAGAACTGCTTGCTGTTGTTCCAACTCATCAAGCGTGATCACTACTGGCTCTTGTGGCTCAACACTTTTTTTTATATGTATCTTTTCACTTGTATCATTCTGCTCAACCACTTTGTCTTGTGGGATAACCGCTTGCTCTGGTGTTTGGTATAAATCACCTTTAATGCCACAAGCAGATAAAAAAATAGCGGCGATAAAAGTGAGTAAAATCGATTTAAAATTGAATTTTTTATCTGGCATTTGATGTAAGTAATGAAGTCTATTGGTACGCATGATGATTTTTTGCCATGAAAGTCGTTTAAATCAAGCTTGTTAGCATAACTTAACCACTCTATATCTATATTTATTTTGTCTGATTGCTATTATACTCACATGCTTATCAACAATAATACCATTTGAATTAATTAAGGTTACAGCTTTCATTTTAAAATAAGCAATAAGAATAAATTTTCAAGAACAAGACGCTTAATTGACCAATAGCTAGCCATTGGGATTGACAGCAACAACGTTATTGGATATTTAAGCCATTTGAAAATGATTACTTAATTAATATCATGGGTATAATACCCGTTTAGACAAATAATAATATTTAAAGGATAGGCAATGAACGATAGCCAATACAACTTAATCGCCGAAGCGCTTCTTCTCGCGATAGAAGAAGCGATTGAAGACTCTGGTGTCGACATAGATTACGAAGGCGTTGGCGGATTATTAACGCTGACGTTTAAAAATAACAGTAAAGTAATTATAAACAAGCAAGCCCCCTTGCAAGAAATATGGGTAGCAACAAAATTCAACGGTCACCATTTTGTCTTAACTAACGATAGTTGGACAGATAAACGTAGTGGTGAAGAGTTTTGGCAGTTTTTATCAAATGCAGTTAGCACACAAGCTGAAACTGAATTAACGCTTTCGGCACAGTAATACCAACTAAATTAGTTTGATTGGTATAAACATATTATATTTGGATAGATTGCATGAATAACACCACGGTAAGAATTGCCACGCGTAAAAGCGCCCTCGCCTTATGGCAAGCTGAATATGTTAAAGCACAGCTTGAGCATTTTCATGACGGCATAAACGTTGAATTAGTTACGATGACAACGAAAGGCGATATTCTTTTAGATACGCCTTTAGCCAAAATTGGTGGCAAAGGATTATTTGTTAAAGAGCTTGAAGTAGCCATGCTTGAAGACCGTGCTGACATAGCTGTTCATTCAATGAAAGATGTTCCGGTCGATTTTCCAGACGGCTTAGGATTAGAAGTCATTTGTCCTCGTGAAGATCCCCGTGATGCTTTTGTTTCTAATACCATCAAATCATTAAGCGATTTACCCCAAGGCGCTATTGTTGGTACATCAAGCTTACGCCGTCAGTGCCAATTGAAAGCAAATCGTCCTGATTTAGATATCCGTGTTTTACGTGGTAATGTAAACACCCGCTTAAGAAAGTTAGATGAGGGGCAATACGACGCCATCATATTAGCGGCTGCTGGCCTCATTCGTTTAGAAATGAAGGAACGTATTGCGCAATTTATCGAACCAGAAGAAATGCTACCTGCCAATGGTCAGGGCGCTGTGGGTATTGAGTGTCGTCATGGTGATGATAAAATTAAAGCATTATTAGCTCCTTTAGAATGTGCCACTACCCGTATTCGTGTTCTAGCAGAGCGTGCGATGAATAAAGCCCTTGAAGGTGGTTGTCAGGTACCTATCGGTAGCTATGGTGTCATTTCTGCTGATGGAAAAAACATCCATTTACGTGGCTTAGTTGGTGCTGTCGATGGTAGTGAAATGATTGAAAGTGAAATCACTGGCCCTGTTGAAGAAGGTGAGGCGCTAGGACACCAGCTCGCGCAAGAGTTACTTAGCCGGGGTGCAGATAAAATTTTACAGCAAGTTTATTCAGATAATGCCGAAAGTAACTAAACCATTGGCGCCACAAAGAACAAAGGTGTCTCAAGTGACAATACTTGAGACACCTACCAAAGAGTCGGCTTTACTTGTATCAGGTAAAGCACTTAGGGTGTTAATCACTAGACCTAAAGCTAAAGCTCAGCAACTTGCCTTGTTACTTGATCAACAAGGCATAGCCAATACCAGCCAAACCCTATTCGATTACCAAAGTAACAACAGCGCTGATAATATAGCCGTCGCGTTACAACATGCCGATATTCTTATCTTTGTCAGTGTTGCTGCCGTTGAATTTACGCACGCCAGCTATCCACTACATAACAATCTATCCCAAACCATTTTTGCTGTCGGTAATGCCACCAAACAAGCATTACAAGCACTTGGTATTACTAACACTATAACTCCTCCTCCCGAGCAAGAGCACAGTGAAGGCTTACTTAAATTGCCACAGTTAGCTAAAGTAACAGGGAAAGAAGTAGTTATATTTCGTGGTAATGGTGGACGAGAACATATTGCCAATAGTTTAATCCTCCGCGGAGCTAACGTTAGTTATGTCGAAAGTTACCAGCGTGTATGGCGAACATTAGCGATAAATATTGCTGAGCAATGGCGAGCACAACAAATAAACTGTATTGTCGTTACCAGTAACGATATATTAGTAACATTAGTAAAATACCTAGCTTATGTAACTAATAATACAGAGAACACTGATAACACTGATAATTATTGGCAATCACAATGCCTATGGGTAGTGGTCAGTGACCGTATTGAGAGAAATGCCAAAGCATTGGGTTTAACACGGGTAATAAATACTCATAGCGCTAGCTCAAAAGTACTCTGTAATACCTTGCAAGCTCTCACTTTTTCGTAAAGTAAATAACGATGGAATATAGAATTATGTCGGATAACGAAGTCTCTAAAAACAACCTATCGGATAATAGCGACACCGAAAAAAAAGAGGCTGCTACACAGTCATCAGGTAATAATACCAAAGAAAACTCGACACCTAAGGCCAAAAAGACTCTAGTGAATAAAACACTAGCGAAAAAAATTTCCCCTGTAAGCACGCGTGTTGCCATTGAAAAATCATCAAATAAAACTGCGACTATTGCACTCGTGATAGCTTCAGTGAGTATTTTCGCTTCTGTTGGCCATTATATTTGGCAACAGCAAAAAATTGGTGCGCAACTTTTAATACTGAACAAACAAAATCAGCAAGCAATACAGCAAAGCCAAGCGCAGCTAAAAAATGACTTAACGGTAGAATTTAACCGCCAACTGCAACAGCAACATAGAGCTACCAGCCAATCACAACAAAGCGCCAAGCAAAAACATCTTGATAGTGATAGTCAAATACAGCTATTAGCCACTCAAATAAGTCAGTTAGATCAGCAAGTAAGTCAACGCCAGCCTAGTGATTGGTTAATACATGAAGCAGAATATCTAGTTCGCGTAGCTGCACGCACCATGTGGTTAGAGCGAGATACTAAAGCTGCTATCAACTTATTACGTGATGCAGATAGTCGCCTGAAAGAATTAGACCATCCTAAATTTTTACCGGTACGGGCATTAATTAATGAAGATATTGAAAACTTAGCGTTAATGCCAACATTAACAAATCAAGAGGCTATTTTGACCTTAATGGCACTTAACAAACAGGTGCTAACTTTAGTATTAGCGGGTGTTAATTTAGCTGAAACGCTCGATAAAATAAAAGAAGACTTTGTTCTGTCTGACGACCTTGGTGACTGGCAAGAAAATTTAGCGAAAACATGGCATAAATTCCTTAATGACTTTATTACGGTTCGACGTAGAACAGGTATGGTTGAACCGTTAATGGCTCCTGATCAACAGCAGCACTTAAAACAGAATTTAAGCTTAAAAGTACAGCTTGTTCAATGGGCTGCTAGTGAACAAAAAGAAGAAATTTACCAACAAACCTTGCTTGATATTCAGCAATGGTTAAATGAATTTTTTGATATGAACTTACCGATAAATAAGCGCTTTTATGACGCGATAGAGCAACTAAAAAAACAGACCATTTATTATGATTACCCAAGTGATTTAGGTTCATTAGCGGCAATAAAACGTTTGCTTGAAAATACAAAGCAAGGAACAGCAACGCAAAGTGCCAGACCAAAGGATAAGCCGTTAGTGCCAAGTCAGTTAGAAAGTAATAACACTGAATCAACGCCAACAACAGAAAGTAAATCAAAAGCTGACAACAAAAAAGTGAGCGGAGATCAGTTATGATCCGTATTATCGTCGCCTTAATCATATTTCTCTGCGTGATGGCAATAAGTCCTTTCTTGATAGATGAGAAAGGCTATATTCTTATTGCGATGGGTAACACCACTATTGAATTGACAGTGTTATCTGCGGGTATCATGTTAACACTACTATTCATTGCCCTTGTTATTAGTCTAAAGCTAGTACGTGGTAGCTTAAATTTTAGTTTTAGCACTTGGAATAAACTGGCTTTTGCTGGACAGCGTCGTGGCATTGCCAACTTCAATAAAGGTCTTGCGGCTTATATGCTCGAAGATTATAGCCAAGCAGAAGAGTTATTCGCTAAAAGTGCTATTCCATCAAAAAGAAAACAAAGTGCTTACCTGCTTGCTGCTTCTGCATCGGCAAAGTTAAACTTAAACAGTAACACCAATCACTATTTAGCTTTACTGAAAAAAGAAACCATTAAACTGAAAGATGTAGGTTTAGAAAGTGTCATTGTTAATATTAAACTGTTAATGAATCAAGATAAAGCTGAAACCTACGCTAAAGCACGTGTGCTAATTGATGAGAATCATAAACAAATTGGTCATGATGCTCGCTTGTTGGCGCTTGCAATTGATTTATGCATTATTGAACAACGCTTCACCCAAGCACTGCAATACTTAGCTACAGCACGCAAAGAAAAAACAATTACCGATGAAGTAATTCAAGCTTGGGAGCAACTAGCCTATTACGGTAGCTTTAATGAAAGTATCAAGCTGCACGATAGTAATACATTGCACGACAACTGGAATGGCTTAAGCCGAAAAGTAAAACAACGAGAGGCGATATTATTTGCTTATTGCAGGGTATTAGCTGAAAACGAAGTCATTGAGCCGCTCAATAAATTATTGGTACCACTTTTTAAGAAGTCACCAAGTAACGACTTTTTAAAGCAGATTCGTGATTTACCTATCAAACACGCCGATGAGCTAATTGTGATAGTACAAAAGCAACTGCATAAGCATGCTCATAGTGGCAAATGGCTTAGTTGTTTAGGACATTTAGCTTTAAAAAGTAGACAGTACTCAATGGCAGAAAAAGCCTTTGGTAGTTTACTAAAGTTAGAAAACGCTGAATATGGTATGCAATATGACCGTCAAGATTTACAAGCATTGGCGCATGTGCATAGTAAACAAGGTCAATATCAAGCGGCTGATGCTATGTGGTTAAAAGCCAGTAGACTATAACCTAGCGAAGATTATCTCCACGGCAAGAGCAAAGAAATTACCACAGAGAACACCGAGTGCTCAGAGAAGTTAATAAGCTAAAGTTCACTTACTTGGTGATAATGGTCCTGTTTCTTTAAAGTAAAAAATCAGATAAAAAAGTATAATACGCCTCCTTAGCTTAGGCGTATGTCCGAGTAATTATACCTATTAGATTAGATTTTTACATTGGTTTTATTATCACTTAGTGCGCATTGTTGACGTTAGCTATTGGTTGTTCTTTAGGTCAAACAATAGCCAATTGCGGACATTAAACCTTTATAAAGCCATGATAATACTAACCTTAAATGCCCTAATATGGAAAAGATAAATACCCTGAGTAGCAATGTCATTCATCCACAAATGATGACCCCGATGGTAATGATATCCGTGAAATCACTCAGTACCTATAATAAAGACTTGATCACGCCCCTTAACCTTTGCTTCATAACTCGCTTTGTCTGCTCTTTCCATACCTTTAGAGAAGTCTCTGTCACTGGTGTCATACTCTGTAATACCGATACTTGCCGAAACACTCAACATTTCATTACCCGCTTCAACTTCAACCGAACGAATGGTACTAAGTAATCTTTGACCTTCATTTTTCGCATGAGAAATAGTGGTATTAACTAAAATGATAAAAAACTCATCGCCACCAAGACGAACCACAAAATCACAATCACGCGTAACTTCTATCAGCGCGTTAGAAACCCCTTGAAGAATCAGATCTCCTGCTTTATGTCCATAGGTATCATTAATAGATTTGAATTTATCTAAATCTATTGCGCAAAAAAGATACGAGCCTTTTTGTCCTATTTCTGCAAAAATATCAGCGAACATATTTTCCATTCCTCGCCGATTTAAAAGCTTTGTTAACGGATCGTGAGTTGATTCCCAATCAAGGTCTAATATTTTTGATTCTTGCCTGACAGTTCTGCGTGTAAACCATGCAATAAGAAGTATAGAAAGTGTGGTCGTTAACGTTAATAATGTTGTATTTCTTTTAATCTGATTATTTGCATCTTGCTCCACAATGTTAAGCGGTACAGTAATAGACAATGCTCCAAGTAGTTGATGTTGTTTCCATTGTTTTCCCGTCTCTGTACCTTGTTGTTTTCTTCGATGAATAATTTCAGGCGTTTTCTCATATGTACTATGGCATGTTGCACATGATTTTTCAGAAGCAGGATCTGGATATAGATAACGTAATACAGGGGTATTACCCTCGTGTTCAAAGCGATATATAGGCTTCCAGCCTATCGCCTTAGTGGGATTAACTTGATCTTGCATCTCTAACTGACTCCATGCCCAGATCAAAAAATCATCATCAATCCCTTGTTTTGGTTGAATGTTCCATTTACTGACTGGCTTATATCTAAAAAGATTATGACTCTTCTTGGTTGCAGCTTCTCCAACTAATCGTAAAAATTGAGCAGGTATAGGCACAAAACCTTTGTATATTTTTGGATTGACATGAGGACCAAAACCATCTTCTTTTAGTTTTCCTGCAATATTTTTGGCATATATTGAGCGAGATGTTGTTGCATGTTCCGCAACTATACTTGCAACGAGCAGGGCATGAGATTCGATGACTTGTTTTGCTGATTGAGAAAGTACCACGTAGATAAACCCACCAAGAAATATACTACTTGCGACTAAAATGTAGAATATTCGTATTTTTTGAATAAACTTTTTTTGTTGGAGATGCATCTCAACCCTTTATTTTACCTAATATTTAAAAAACTACTCTAAATCACTTACTATTTAAAGGTTAACCCTTGTC
>JBKEHN010000047.1:0-19400 GCA_046710905.1 Colwellia sp. | reverse complement strand
ATTTATCGATGGTATCGTTGAAGGGCTTCAATATACTACATCATCAGGTATGTCAGGCTTAACTGATGCGACAGGCGGCTTTACATATTTTGTTGGAGATAGTGTCACCTTTAGTATCGGTAATGTGGTTATAGGCACGATCGATACTGACGCTATGCAAGATAAGTTTGTCTTCTTACAAGACTTAGCTGATACCGATAGAACCGATGTCAACGATGAGTACGTTGAAAATATGGCGGTATTGTTGCAATCGTTAGATGTAGATAACGATGCATATAATGGCATTGTGATAACAGATGCAATGAGAAGTGCTTTTTCTGATGATAACTTTGATTTAGCCAATATATCTGAAGAAGATTTAGTAACGCTTATTGAAAGTACTGGTCAAGTAGCATTGAGTGAGGATGTTGCAATGGAGCATGTGCAAGATATGCTTGAACTTCATGGTGGGTTAGATGCTTCAGACTTTGACAAAAGAGTTCCTGATGAAGTAGAGCTTAGTGAAACTATAGATAAGGAGTCTCAGGTAGACTCTAGTGATATCCTTATTGGTAATGAACAGGCCGATACCTTTGTTTGGTTAGAAAATGACTCTGCTATTGACCATGTCAGTGATTTCGATTTAAGTGAAGATGTGATTGATATTAGTGATCTACTACAAATTAGTAAGAGTGATAATCTTAGTGACTTCCTCGATTTTGATAGCGATGGTACAGACACAACTATTACGGTACACGCAGAAGGTGGCGATGAAATATCACAAACTATCGTTTTGGATGGCGTTGATTTAGGCAGTAATGACGTTAATATTATCAACGATATGTTAACCGGGTCCCACCAAGGCTCACTCTTTATTGGCAATGATATTGCTGTTGATAGTATAACAACAGTAGTGGATATTCCTGATGAGTAATCATAACGCGATAGTCGCGATAATAGTCTTTAGTATGAATTATTAGTTAAACTAGTGGGTGATGGCAATACAAGTGTTTTCCATTACTTACATGTTTACCCATAATTAAATAAAGCTGTCAATTGGTCTATTTATATAATACCAATAACTATCACTCATATAACTCTCTATAGGTTATATTCTTAGAGAATAATTTCATGGATTCAAGCATTTAAATGACATCAGCTCAGTCACAATGGAAAATTAACGCTTCACAACGTGTTAGTGAAGATCCACTTTTAGATTGTTTAGTCTTATTAAGTGAGCATTTTGGTAACCCTTGTTCAGCTGAAGCGCTAGCCGCTGGTTTGCCCTTGACCAGTAGTGTGCTCTCACCCGAGTTATTACCACAAGCTGCTTTACGTGCAGGTTTAAGTGCTAAATTAAGCCGTAAAACTCTTGATAATATTCCTCAAATGTTACTTCCCTGTATATTGATGCTTAAAGATCAAAAAGCATGCATTTTACAATCTTTAGATTTCAAAGCTAATATAGTTATTATTTCATTGCCAGAAACAGGGGGAGAAGAGCAGTTAACGATTGCAGAGTTAGAATCTGTTTATGTAGGGTATCTGTTTTTAATTAAGCAAAAATATCATGCTGATCGTGATTTTGATGTACACATTAGTGATACTCAAGAACATTGGTTATGGGATACTATTCGTGAGTCTGCTCCTATTTATCGTGATGTTATTATCGCTTCAATTTTAGTGAATATATTCGCCTTAGTTTCACCATTATTAGTGATGAATATTTATGATAAAATTGTCCCTAACCTGGCTTTTGAAAGCTTATGGGTACTTGCTATAGGTGCAAGCATTGCTTACATTTTTGATTTTATTTTAAAACAATTAAGATCTTACTTAATTGACGTGGCGGGGAAAAAAATAGACATACAAACTTCTTCTAAGCTCTATGCCAAAGTAATCGGTATTTCATTAGAGAAAAAATCACCCAGTGTCGGCGGGATGGCAAAACAGATAGGTGAATTTGAAAGTGTGCGTGATTTTTTATCTTCAGCAACAATTACAGCATTAGTTGACTTGCCTTTTTCTATACTTTTTGTCTTTATTATTTATTTGGTTGCTGGAGATTTAGCTATATTTTCAGTACTCGCTACGGTATTAATTCTAGGTTATGCATTTTTAGTACAACCCAAGTTACGACATGCTATTGAAGAGAGTAATAAATTTTCTGGCCTACGACACGGGCACCTTGTTGAAAGTCTGTCATCATTAGAATCAATTAAAGCTAACGGCGCGGAAGGTCTAGTTCAAAGTGCATGGCAACAAATGCTTGGACATACTTCTAATTGGCAGCTTAAAACCAAAGTAATTACTAACTCAGTGGCTAACTTCTCCAGCTTTATTGTACAGATGGTTGTTGTTGCCGTTATTATTTTAGGTGTATACCGCGTTTCAGATGGTCTTATTTCAATGGGTGGTATTATTGCCGCAGTAATGCTGTCAAGCCGAGCTGTTGGACCAATGGCTAAAATAGCTTCGTTAATGACAAGGTATAATCAAACCGTGAGTTCATTGAGGCAGCTTGATGGCATTATGAGTCAAGAAAGTGAATTTGAAAATAAAGGGCATCTCCCTAGCCGTACAAAACTTGAAGGTAATATTGTTTTAGAACATGTTAATTTTAACTATCCAGAGATTGAAAAACCAGCAATATACCCCTTATCACTGAAAATATCTCCAGGTGAGAAAATAGCTATTATTGGCCGTAATGGCTCAGGGAAAACTACACTGGCTAAATTGCTGCTAGGTTTGTTTCAACCTAAACTAGGCAGTATTCGTTATGATGGCATGCATCAAGGACAGCTCCATCCTAGCGATCTTCGCCGAAATATAGGTTACTTACCGCAAGATATTGTACTCTTTCATGGTTCAATTAAAGATAATATCCTCTTTGGTACTAAACAGGTTACCGAATATCAATTAATGAGAGCAGTACAACTTTCTGGTGTTAATTTGTTTACCGATATGGAATCACAAGGACTAGAGCTACAAGTTGGAGAGGGCGGGTTGTCACTATCTAGGGGGCAACGTCAAGCCGTTGCTTTAGCCCGTGTTATTTTAAATGATCCTCAAATGTTACTACTTGATGAGCCAACGGCAAGTTTAGACGCACGTGCGGAAAAACTCTTTATTAAATCGATGAAACAAACAGCAAAAAACCGTACATTATTGCTTATTACACATAAAATGCATTTATTAGAGTTGGTTGATCGTATTATCGTCTTAGATAATGGGCATTTAGTTGCCGATGGCGATAAAGATGACATCTTAAAACAGCTCAAAAGTGGAATGTTAAATGTGGCTCCTAAAGAAAGGAGTCAAGTATGAAAATAAGTAAAGAAGATTTAGAGATGGCCGATGATGTTTATGGTGCTATTTTAACGCAAACCCCTACAGTACATCGTTTAACTATCTGGTCGCTGGCTGCATTTTTTACCTGTTTTATTATTTGGGCTTATTTTGCCGAGCTCGACCGTGTTACACGTGGCGTAGGAAAAATAATTCCCTCATCACAGGTACAAATAATTCAAAGCCTTGATGGCGGTATATTACAAGAATTATATGTTAAAGAGGGAATGCAAGTAACCAAAGGTCAAATTATAGCACGTATTGATGATACACGATTCCGTTCTGATATGGCGCAACAAACACAAGAAGTGGATGCACTACGAGCAAACATTATTCGCCTTCGCACTGAGCTTAGTAACGTACTCGTAGCAGATGTTGATGCTTGGCAGTTTCAAGTGAAAATAGAGAAAACACAATTACAATTCCCAGAAGATCTTAACACCAATTCGCCGCAACTTGTTGCTCGTAACCAAGATGAGTATAATACACGTTTAAATAATATTGAAAATCAAGTCGCAATTCAAGGGCAACAAATAAAACAACGTGAGCAAGAGATTAAAGAATTAGCCTCTAAAATATCTACGCTTAAAAGTAGCTTGATGCTTGTTAATAGAGAACTTAAATTAACTATCCCCCTCGCAAAAAGAAAAATAGTACCTGAAGTTGAATTATTAAAATTGCAACGTACTGTCAATGATATAAAAGGTGAATTAAATGCATTACGTTTATTAAAACCTAAAGTAAAAGCAACCTTTGAAGAAGCAGTACTAAAGCGTCGAGAAGCCGTTTTTAAGTATCGTACTGATGCTCGTGCCTTATTAAATGAATTACAATCTAAGCTTTCACGTCTAAATGAAGCGCAAGTAGGCGCTCAAGATAAAGTAAGTAAAGCACTCATACTATCTCCAGTAATAGGTACGGTGAAAACATTACACATAACAACACTTGGTGGGGTTGTTAAACCGGGAGAGATTTTATTAGAAATAGTACCTTCAGAAGACAAGTTGTTGGTAGAAGCAAAAATTATTCCTAAAGATATTGCCTTTATCTATTTGGGTTTACTAGCAAAAGTAAAAGTAACAGCATATGACTTTACACGTTATGGCGGCCTTGAAGGCGTTGTAGAACATATCAGTGCTGATACGACACAAGATGACGAGGGTAATAGCTTTTATATAATAAGAGTTAGAACAACGGAATCAAGTATTCGTAATAGAGATAATGTAGAGATGCAAATAATTCCTGGAATGATGACCAGTGTTGATATAATGATCAGTAAAAGAACAGTACTAGAATATATTTTAAATCCACTTTTACGGGCTAAAGAGCTTGCCCTTAGAGAATATTAAAAGCTAATGGTGCACGTATAAATTTAAATGATATTTATTCTAACAATTTTATTTTTCGTGTTTTATATTGTTTTTCGTTAAATAACGATTAATGTAACAGTTGATATAATTAAAATGGATGACTATGAAAAAAAAATATTTTAAGCGAGTAGAATTTAAAAGTATAAAGCTTTTATGTCTTGCGACGTTTTTCCAAACTACTGTAAATGCTCAATCGCTGGAACAAGCGGTTGCTTTTACATTCGATACACATCCTGAATTACGTGCGGCGTATACACGTTTTAAAGTCAGTGAAAAACAAATAGAACAGGCCACCTCAGGCTATTTGCCAACAGTTGATATAACTGCAGGTATTGGCTATGAATATACCGATAGTCCCAGTACACGCAGACAAATAGGCACTGACGGCGAAGGTACTGCGGAATTACAACGAAGTGAAATTGGTTTAAGCTTAAGGCAAGAGATTTTTAGTGGTTTTTATACTAGCAGTGAAGTTGAACGTACTACTTATGCAACAAGATCAGAACAGTGGCGTTTACATGGTATTGCCGAAGATTTAGCATTACGAGTAAGTAAAGTTTATATTGACCTTATTAAGGCTAAGGAGTTAGTGGCATTGGCCGAAAAAAATCTGGCAGCCCATCAAGATATTTACGAACAAATTAAACAGCGAACAGATTCTGGCTTCAGTAGCTCTGCAGACCTTTCACAAATTAATGGTCGCCTTGCCAAGGCTTACTCTAACTTAATTGCATCAAAAAATAATTATTTAGACGCAGAGGTGACTTTTTATCGAGTTATTGAACAACGTCCTGATAATTTGGTGATCCCATTTCCTGATGCTTCTTTATTACCTCAAACTGAAAGAGAGGGGATTAAAATAACACTCAAAAATCATCCTGTCGTAAAATCAGCGGTCAATGATATTAACGCTGCACGTGCACAGTATAAAACAGCTAAATCAAATTATTACCCGAAAGTTTCCTTTGAAGTCAATGCTAATTACAATGACAATTTAGATGGCGAGGATGGTCATTCTATTACTAGCCGTGATGTTGGTGGAGCAAATAATGAAGTAGTTGCCATGCTAAGAGTTTCTTACAACCTTTTTTCTGGTGGTAAACATGATGCTTATACGAAAGAAACAGCTTATAAAATAAGTGAGGCTAAAGAGTTAAATAGTAATGTGCATCGACAAGTGACAGAAGGTTTTATTCTTTCATGGAATGCTTTTGAGCAATTAAATTTACAAAAAAAATACATAAAGATGCATGTGATTTCTTCTAAGGATACGCAGTCGGATTACAAAGAACAGTTTAAAGTAGGTCAACGTAGTTTGTTAGATCTGCTTGATACTGAAAACGAATTATATCAAGCACGTCGTGATTTTTTGGATGCTGAATTTACTGAAATTTCAGCTCAGTATCGGATTTTACACGCTATGGGCTTATTGGTAGATGCATTACGAGTTACGCGACCAAATTCATGGTCAGGCGAAGAAAATTATGCGGAGCGTATAAAATGAAATTTATAATCTTTATATCGGTGTTCTTTCTTTCGGCTTGCTCAGTACAAGTTATTGATATGACACCCGAGCCAACGACACAAAAGTTTAATTTAACAGATAGTGAAGGCGATGGTATTATTAAAGCTCGGGATGACTGTCCTGATACTGGTATAGGAGTAAAGGTTGGTAATAATGGTTGTAGCTCTAGTACAGTACAAACAGTAAGACAGAGGTTAGACGTCAATTTCGATACAAATTCCTCTGTGGTGAAAAGTAAGTATTTACCTAACATTAAAGCATTAGCTGATTTTATGACAGAATACCCTCAAGTTATTGTATCTATTGAAGGTCATACTAGTATTTTAGGCTCTGCTAGGCATAATAAAAAGTTATCAAATAATCGAGCTCGCTCAATTAAGGATATTTTAATTCAACGGTTTGATATTGTAAATGATCGTATTACAACAGTAGGTTATGGATTTGAAAAAATTCTATCCGAGGGCGACGATGAATATAGTCATGGAAAAAATAGACGTATTGTTGCTGAAATTAGCAGTGATAAAAGCCTTACTGATATGAAATGGACCATCTACAGCGTGGATAGTGAAGTAGAGTAATAAATAGGTGAATAGAACACTTGTTTTTTTTGTTTATAAAATACTAATAATCAGTACTCTATTACTGCTCATTAATACTATTTTATATGCAAAAAAAATAAGCTCATTGAATGAATCACAAATTATATCGGCACTGAATAGTCATTATGGTGAACGTGCAGGAAAAAGAGGTAAGGCATGGTTCCGTTTAATGGACGATTCTTATCTATTAGATGAACAGATACAACTTGAAAAGGTTAATAATTTTTTTAATTTATTACATTTTACTGATGATATAAAGCTCTGGGGTGTAAGTAATTATTGGGCAACACCTATTGAGTTTTTAGGTGTAAATGCAGGTGATTGTGAAGATTTCGCTATTGCTAAATATTTTACTTTATTAGAGCTTGGTATTCCCGATAAAAAAATGCGTATTTCTATGGTAAAAGCAGTGACATTCAACCAATATCATATGGTTGTTGCTTATTATAATACACCTAGTTCGGTGCCACTCATCCTTGATAATATCAATGGTAAAATAAAACCCGCTACAAAACGTAAAGATCTCATTCCTATTTATAGCTTTAATGGTAAGCAGCTATGGCTTAATAAAAAGAAAAGCCAAGATGTACTTGCAGGTAAATCACAACGTCTAAAACGTTGGACAGACTTGAACCAGCGTATGGGAATCTTAAACCTTAAAAAACCTAAATTGAGAATGGAGTAAAATAATGACCCTTTTAAATCAAATAAATACACTGTTATTTACATTGTTTTTATTAATGATGTCTTGTTTGGTCTATTTTCAGTTTACTGAAACTAAAGCCTTTATGGTTAATCAAATGGAATCCGATTTGAATAACACGCTAACATCACTGACTTTAAGTCTCAAGCCACATTTAGAAACTGGTGATGAAGCGACTGTCAATACATTAGTGAATGTTATTTTTGAAGGTGGATTTTATAAAAAAGTTAAATTAACTTGGATTGCTAATAAGAAAGAGACCGTTTGGGAAAATGATGTTGTAGTTGAAGACGTTCCGGAATGGTTTATCAATTTAAATCTTTTTGAAGAACAGAGCAAAGAGGCAACTATTACCTCTGGTTGGCTGCAGCTAGCGACCCTTAAAATCGAGTCTAACCCTGCTATTGGTTATCGAGAGTCATGGCGTATTATGAATGATACACTGATGATTTTATCAGCCCTTTTTCTTCTGGCTGTTTTCGTCTTACACCTTCGTTTAAAAGTCATTTTGAAACCACTATATGAAGTTGCTAGACATGCTCGAGATGTATCTCAAAGAAAGTTTCATTCAGATATGGCGATGCCTTCAACTATAGAGTTAAAAGAAGTTGTGGGTGCAATTAATTCAATGTCAGGACAATTGAAACATGTTTTTAGCGCCTTAGATGAGGAAGTAGATAGCCTTAAAAAACATACGTTATGTGATCAGGTTTCGCAACTGCCTAATCGCTTGTATCTTACAGGACAGCTAAATAGTTGGTTAAGTGAGCCCGACCTAGGGGCACTACTATTAGCTGATTTTAGTTGGTTAGATGAGATACATAGTAAGTATGGTTATCAGATGCGTGATCAAACGATTAAAATGCTTTCGAGTAAGTTAACAACAGAGCTGCCTCTTTCTTCTGAAACCTTAGTTGCCCGTATATCTAATACCGAGTTTGCTTTTTTAATTAGGAAAGCAGATAAAGAGCAGGTGAGTGAGTATTTACACTCTTTAATACGATTGATCAATCAAGAAATATTAAATGTAGACTTTGAAGCTAATCAGCAGTTTGCTATTGGTATTGCTGAGCGTAGTCATGGAATTACACGACCACAGCTATTATCACAAGCAGATAACGCTCTACAAAAAGCGTTGAATGAAGATAAAACAAGCCACTGGTTTTATCTTGCTAAAGAGAAAGAATTTTGTCGAGAAGTTTGGCGGAAGCAGCTTGTACAATCAATCAACAATAATGATTTTATCTTTCAATGGCAGCCTATTCAACAATGTCATGATAACAAGGTGATACATCGTGAAATTTATTGCCGTTTAGAAATTAAGGGAAAAGTAGTACAAGCAGGGCAGTTCATGCCCTATGTTGAGCGTTTCTCTCTTGGACATCAGTTAGATCGATGCTTATTAGAGGCAATAAATGAAGGTGATTTATTTGCGTTAAACGTTGAGCCCATTGCCGTAAATTTATCGCGAGAAAGTATATCTAATGTAGAATTTCATCTTTGGCTTTCTTTGTATTTAGAAAAAGTTATAAATCCTGAAAAAATTAGTTTTGAAATATCAGAAGCTGGAGTTACTCAAAATTTAGCAGCATGCATTCAACTTTGTGAAATAATTACTAAGTCAGGGGCTAAATTTGGTGTAGATAATTGTGGCAGACAGATGGGGTCTCTGACTTATTTACAAGAATTAAAACCCAACTATATCAAATTAGATCTATCACTCTCCTGTTATAACAATGAAAAAGATGAAGAGAATCAACAAAATTTAGAACTTTGTCGTGCACTGGTAAATATTGCTCGCGGATTAAATATCAAGGTGATTATCACTGGGATTGAAGATGAAAAACACCTAGAAACTATCAAGCTTCTCAGAGCTGATGGATACCAAGGGTATATTCTACCACCCACCGATATAGTTGAGGTATAAGTCTCTAAGAGGCATAAAATTCTCAGGATTAAATAGTAGTAATTAATCTGTAACTCTATTGATAATTTACTAATGTTTAATAATAAGTATTCGTCATAAAATACCGAGTTAATCGTATTTAAGCCCTATTTAGGGCTTTTTTATGTTTATTATTCTCAAATTAAGGTCTGATACCAATTTGATTAAATTTTTTCCCTACTCAGCGTTTCATTGATGAGCTTAGAACAAACAAAATTTGTTAAACATAGTTATTCTATATTTTATTGATTTTGTGATGTTATCAGTTTAACAATGAGCTCCCAAGGGCCAGTACCTAATAAAAGGTAAAGGCTTTTATTAGGCGTTATTGATTTTGATAAGGACGCTATAGGGATTTAGCTTCTTAGAGAATGTAGGAGCTTATTCTCCTCAATAACCATTCTCTTCAATCAATGCCTTGCCTCTAAGTCTTTTAATGCTCGCTGAGTGATAAAGAACTTAATCAATTTGGTATCAAAGTGTTTTATTTTGAATGTCTTTGATAATGAGTCAAAGTAAAGGCTATCGCACACTTTCATTAATTTTAACTGATAGACGTTATTTTTTAACTATACCGTGTTTTACCGCATAACTTATTAATCTTGCCAATGAGTTTATTCCTAGTTTTGTTTTCATATTTCGTCTATGGGCTTCTACCGTCCGAAAACTTATATTAAGAATTTTAGCTATTTCTTTACTGGTTTTACCTTGAGCAAGATAAGATAAAACTACTTGCTCTCGTGTTGTTAGCTTTTCACTTTCGCTCGCATTAACAGGATTATTTATTAATGATTTTGCGATAGAACTACTAAAGTGAGTTTTGCCACTGGCGACAGCTTTGATGGCGTAATAAATATCTTCGGAAGTGGTATCTTTTAATATATATCCAGCGGCACCGGCTTGAATTGCACTTTTCACAAATTCTGGATTATTATGCATACTCAAAATTAATATTTTAGTATCAGGTAATTGCTCTGTGATAATCTCAGTAGCATCAATACCATTCATGGTTGGCATGCTAATATCCATTAAAATCACATCAGGTTTCAATTCAATAGCTTGGTTAAGAGCATCGCTACCATCATTGGTTGAACCAATGACTTTAATATCATCGTAAAAAGATAAACAGGCTTTTAGACCGCCTTGAACCATGGGATGATCGTCAACTAACATTACTAATATGGGCTTTTCATTTAAGTCATTCAAAGGTTTACTCACTTTTATTATTATTATTTTTATGATTATTATTTATTACTCTGGTTTGATGAAAGTGGTTTACAAAGCTACTTTTGGGTATTTTGGTAGTGATTTTTGTGCCTTGTGGTGATGAACACACAGTAAACTTCCCTAAGTGATATTCAACCCGTTCTGCTAAATTTCTCAGGCCAATGCCACAATCGGTTACTTCACTTACTAAATCAATATCAAAGCCTTTACCATCATCAGTAATGATTAATGTTAACCAATTCTTATCAATACTTAAGCTAATTTCTACATGCTCAGCTTTTGCGTGTTTTTCAATATTGATTAATGACTCTTGTACAATACGATATAGGGTAGTATTAATAAAATCGGGTAGTAAATTTCTTGCACTTGGTTTAAATACTTTAATACTAACGTCTATTCGTTTACAAAAGTCAGCTGACAACACATCAATAGCTGCGGATAAACCTAATTCATCTAATATTTGTGGATGCATATGGTGAGAAATTCGGCGGATTTCTTCAATGGCAATAACTAAATTTTCCTCAGCATGTTTAAGAGACTTTGGCTTTTCCTGCGAAGCTTTTATAAGGTGCATATTAGTTGCTTCTAATGAGAATTTTATTGATACCAAAATTTGAATTATGCCATCATGCAGTTCTCGGGCAATATGTCTGTTTTCGTCTTCTTGAACATTAACAATACGTTGTCCTAATTCAGATATTTTTTCATCCGTTTGTTTTTTCTGACGTAAATTAACGATCAAACCAAAAATAAAAATAACAAATATTGAAGAAAGAGCGAGTGTTAAAATAATATTCTTGGTTTTATTTATATGTTCGTCTATTTTAAATTGTAATTTTTTTAGCTGTAAGTTGACATTATCAAGGTAAACACCAGTACCTATCATCCATTTCCATTTATCTAAATAGACGGAATAACCTATTTTTTCAGATATTTTCTTATTTGATGGCTTTGTCCAAGGGTAGTGATAAAAGTCACCACCAGCTTTGGCATTACTAATTAGTAGTTGAATGATTTTATTGCCTTTACTATCGACTAAATCCCACCAATTTTTTCCTATTCTAAATGGCTGTTTGGGGTGTGCAATCGCATTGCCTTTATCATCATAAACAAAAAAATATCCATCTTCGCCATTGTATAACATATTATCTAGAATATTTGTGACCAAGTTTTTTGCGACATGGTTATCTGGTCCGGATGGTTCATATAAGTGATCAACCGCCAACACAGCTAGCGCAGTATAGTTTTTAAGCTCTTGTTTTTTTTGATCAACGAGAAATTTTTCTAACGTCTCTAAACTTTGACTGGATAATTCACGGTATTCATTCGTGACTAAATAGTGGGTAATAAGTGCAGTTACCAGTACTTGAATAACAGCGATAAAAAGTAGCTTAGCAGGTAATGTCATATTTATATTAGTCTTGGTCATTATTCACCCATCATTTCAAATTTAAGCGTCGATAACTATGACCAAAACTACCTAGGTATATGTACCTAGTCAAGTTAGGTATTCGTACTAATTATTTTTTAGACTAAATCCTGTCATTCTTACTGCGATTAAAATTATAAGAAATTTATTTAATTACTATTAATAAGTTGGGGATAAGATATGAAAACAATCATTTTAAAGATAGCACTCATTACTGCAATAAGTTTTTCTACGTTTGCTGATGCAGACGAGGATAAAAAATATCATTGGCGATTAGCTGAAACATGGGGTCCAAATTTTCCTATTTTTGGCGATGCGACGAAGAATATGGCAGCGATGGTTAAAAAGATGTCTAATGGTAGATTAATTATTCAAATTGATTCATCAAATAAGCATAAATCTGCATTAGGAATATTCGACTTTGTTAAACAAGGCCAATATCAAATGGGCCATTCTGCTTCCTATTATTGGAAAGGAAAAGACTTTAATACCATGTTTTTTACCACCATGCCTTTTGGTATGACAGCGCCAGAACAATACGCATGGTTCTATTACGGTGGTGGTATGGAGTTAATGAAAGAAGTTTATGATAAGTACGGGATCATGTCATTTCCTGGTGGTAACACCGGTAATCAAATGGGCGGTTGGTTTAGAAAAGAGATCAAAAGCGTAGATGATTTGAAAGGTTTAAAAATGAGGATACCTGGTTTTGCAGGAGAGGTATTAGCAAAATTAGGAGCTAAACCTACTAATATTCCTTCTGGTGAACTATATACAGCACTTGAGCGTAATACCATTGATGCATTGGAGTGGGTTGGACCATCACTCGATTTACGTATGGGCTTTCACAAAATCGCACCATATTATTATACTGGCTGGCATGAGCCTGCAACTGAATTACAGTTTATGGTAAATCAAAAAGCGTTTAATTCATTACCAGCAGATTTACAAAATATTCTGACCGTTGCAATGAAAGCAGCTGCTTATGATATGTACGCACAATCTATGCATGAAAGCGGCGTTAACTTAGGCAAAATTCAAAGTGATTTTCCTAATGTTAAAATACGTTCATTTCCTAAATCTGTTATGAGTAAAATTCAATTAGCTAACGCTGAATTATTAACTGAATTTGCAGCCAAAGATCCCCTCACTAAAAAAATTCTTCACTCTATTTATGATTATCAAGATCAAATTCGCGCTTGGACTAATTTTTCAGACCGAGCTTATTTAGACAATTTTGATGAACTATTAGATTAAGTTTTAAAGAGCTTCTAGAAAGGCTTCGTTTAGCTTCTTATTAAAGGGGCCTTACATCTGATTATCAATCATGTGTATGGTCTCTCTTTCTCCTTTTATGATAGGTGTAGTATATGCAGTTTATCCTTAAATCATTAAAACAAATAATTGATACCGTAGGTGGTATTTGCAGCATCATAATGATTCTTATGGTAGTAAATGTTTTTTATAATGTTGTTTCTCGGTATTTTTTTAATAATGTCAGTATCGGTATGCAAGAACTTGAGTGGCATCTTTTTTCGGCAATGTTTATGTTTGGTATTGGCTATACCTTAAAAGAAGATAGTCACGTTCGAGTCGATATTTTTTACGACAACTTATCAGAACATTCACAAGCAATTATCAATCTACTTGGCTCTATTTTCTTTGCGTTACCAATCACTATTCTTATTTTATATTTCAGCTGGGACTATACCTATGAAGCATTTCAAATGGGAGAAGGAAGTCCAGATCCTGGTGGTTTACCTCATCGATGGATAGTTCGCTCAATTATACCTTCTTCATCCATATTTCTACTGTTATGTATCTTATACGTAATGCTCAATAATATTGCATTGCTAAGTAACAATTTACCAAGCAAGCAAGGAGAATCATCATGACAGGTTTAATTCTGTTTAGTATTGCATTGGTATGTTTGTTTTTTGGCTATTCAGTGGCTTTTACCTTCGCCGGTATTTCTGTAATCGTTGGCGTATTAGTATTAGGAGTTGATTTATTTTCATTTATGCCTTATCGGATCATGAGCATTATGGAAAATACTATTTTAATGGCGATTCCCATGTTCGTCTTTATGGGCATAGTATTACAAAAAACAGGTCTAGCTGAACGTCTACTTGAATCATCAGCAAAGCTTTTTGGTAGTATGCCAGGTGGTATTGCTATCTCTACTATTATCGTAGGCTCTTTATTAGCGGCATCAACGGGTGTTGTTGGTGCAAGTGTTGTTGCTATGGGCGTTATTTCATTACCGGTGATGTTAAAAAATAATTATCACCAACCCACAGCAACGGGTGTTATTTGTGCTGCAGGTACCTTAGGTCAAATTATTCCTCCCTCTATTGTGTTAATTATTCTTGGCGATGTTATGGGTGTACCAGTTGGCGACTTATTCAAAGCGGCAATTGTTCCTGGTTTTTTACTGATACTGTTGTACGTGGCCTACATTTTAATTTTGGGAAAATTTAAACCTCATTACTGCCCACCTATGGTCGTAACTGAAAATAAAAAAGACTTATTAATACAAGCAGCAAAAGATATTGTGCCACCACTTATTCTTATTTTATCTGTTCTTGGCTCGATATTTTCGGGCATTGCCACACCCACTGAATCAGCTTCAATTGGTGCTGTTGGTGCAATGGTATTAGCTAAGTTTTATGGTGATTTTTCGTTTAAAAGTATGAATGAAATATCACTTGAAACGGTCAAAGTTACCTCAATGATTTTTGCCGTATTAATTGGGGCAACGGCATTTTCTATGGTTTTTAGCTATTCAGGTAGTGAGTACTTAATTGAAGAATTTTTCTTAGACTTACCCGGTGATAAGTGGACGTTTTTGATCATTGCTATGGTGGCTATTTTGATTCTTGGCTTTTTTATTGATTTTATAGAAATTGCTTTTTTAGTAGTACCTATTTTAACACCTGTTGCTATTGCATTTAATATCGATTTAGTTTGGTTTGCTGTGCTTATCTCAATGAATTTGCAAACGTCTTTTTTAACACCACCTTTTGGCTTTAGTTTATTTTATTTAAAAGGTGTCGCCCCTAAAAGTGTTAGAACCACCACTATTTATAAAGGTGTTATCCCCTTTATTTTGATTCAAATTACTGTACTGCTATTAGTACTAATCTTTCCAGAACAATTGATCTTTTTTTAACAAAATTAATTGTGTAGAAAATTTATGGAAAAATTAACCATTACTCTGTGTGTTGTGCAGTATTAGTTAATGGTTAATAAGTTAATGGAATAACAATAATATAATCTGACCGTAAAATAAATTAAATATAATTAGGTCATAATTTAATAGAGGAAAATAAAATGTTGAATAATAAAAATATCATAATTACTGCTTGTACGTTGGCAATTTCGGGGGCCGCTAATGCGGGTTATGAATATAAAGTTTCGGATGATTCTATCATTACATTCGGTGGTTATATCAAAGCGGATGTGCGTTATGTAGATGGTAATATTGCAGCGTCAAATTACTGGTATGGCAGTGGTACGGTATTACCTGAAAGTGCATCTAATATAAATATCTCAGCTAATGAGACCCGTTTTAATACTAAATATGTTCATGGTGATGTAACAGGCTTTATTGAAATGGATTTTTACGGCGATGCTGTAAAAGGTGGAGGTAATGAAATTATATCTAATTCATCAAACCCTCGCTTACGTCATGCTTTCATTAAATACAAAAATGTTTTAGTCGGACAAACTTGGACTACCTTTCAAAATACGAGCTCTTTGGCTGAAGCAGCTGATTTTGGTGGCCCATTGGTCGCTTCTGCTTTTATCAGACAAGGACAGGTTCGTTATACTATGGGAGGGTTACAACTGGCTATCGAAAACCCAGAAAGTTTTGCTGGGCAGACAGGTAATGACAAAATACCAGATTTCATTGCTAAATATACGTTTAAAGGTGACTGGGGTAATGTATCTGTGTCAGGTCTCGCTAGGCAGTTACAAACAGTGGACGGTAATAGTGAATCCGGCTTCGGTTATGGTGTAGCAGGTCGAATAAAAACATTTGGCAAAGATGATATTCGTTTTCAACTTCATGCGGGTAATGTTGGCCGTTATGTTGGTGTTGCAGCCGCGACTGATTTAGTGGCTGAAGAGGTAGAAGAGTCTACAGCTATTATGGTTGCTTATCGTCATTTCTGGACTGATGATATTCGTAGCTCTGTTTTTTATGGCAACATCACTACCGATTTATCTGATCGAGACAGAAGTCATTGGGGAGTAAATATTTTTAAGAATTATACCAAAGAGTTATCTTTTGGCTTAGAGTTAGGTAATTTTGAAATGGCAGAGCAAGATGCCGATTCTGATTATCTTCAGCTCTCGACTAAATATGTATTTTAGCGATAACTTTTAGTCTGTCTATGTCTAGTTCAGTAGACTCAAACTTAACTTTTTAGTTATGGGTCGTGACCTAACCGCGTACATTGGTTAGGTCACTTTTAAAAGATAAGATAATTTATATGATTAGCGTGTTATTTTTTGGCAAGTTTTCATTTTACTTTGCTCTTCTTTATCGCTGACAAGCACTTGTTGAAGAAGCTCTAGGCGTTGTTTCACTGCCACACCATAACTATGGTCATCACCCCATAGTTCAGATAATACATGCATTGATTCTTTATCGTGATCGGAAAATAATTTACCTGCATGTTTAGAGCTTTCGGGGCTATTTCCAAGTAACTCCAACGCTGTAATACCAAGTTCTAAAGCTGATTCGAACGTTTCTCGTTTAATAGCTTTTACACCAATGCGTAATAATTCATAGGCATGATGGCGGTCAATTGCGCGGGCAACAATTTGTAATTTTGGGTAATGTTTTTGTGCGAGTAGGGCAATTTCAATTATTTTATCGGCATCATCAATAGCGATTACTAATAACTGTGCTTCCTCTGCCCCCGAGGCTTGTAATAAGTCTTTACGTGCGGCGTCACCATAAAATACTTTATTATCAAACCTTTTTAACAGATCAATTTGACTGGGACTGTGGTCTAAAATAGATAAGTGATAGCCTTGCGAGCTAAGCAGACGCCCTATTATTTGTCCAAAACGTCCATACCCCGCGATGATAACGCTTTTGGTTGCTTCAATATCTTCTGGTTTATCATATTCACCAGCACCTTCTTGTTCTTTTTCTAGTGCTTTTTCATAAATAATTAATAATACAGGCGCCATTAACATAGAAATAGCGACCACTAAAGTAGTAATTTTATTCTGTTCTGGTGTCAGTATTTGTAAGGTAGAGGTCAGCGATAGTAGCACAAAAGCAAATTCTCCCCCTTGGGCGAGGGCAAGTGTAAACAGTAATTTTTGCTTTTTTGCCATGTTAAATAAGGTTGCCAAACAAAATAACACCAAAGCTTTAATAGCAATTAATGACACGACTAATAATGTGACTAAGGCCAGCTCTTCAAACAATAATGGAAAATCTATTGAAGCGCCGACGGTAATAAAAAACAAACCAAGTAATAGCCCTTTGAACGGTTCAATATCAACTTCTAATTCATGTCGAAATTCACTTTCTGCTAAAACGACACCAGCTAAAAAGGTACCTAGAGCCGGGGATAAACCTATTTTATTCATAATTACCGCGATAACAATGACCAGAAATAAAGCGAATACGGTAAACAACTCACGTAAGCGTGTTTCGGCGATATAGCGAAATAATGGTGCTGAAACATATTTACCAGCCAATATAATCGCAGCGATAACACTCACTGATATTGCCGTTTGAATATAAACTGGAAAATGTTCTATCAAGTTGTCATGGGAGTCTGAGACAGTAATATTGTCACTAAAGGCTAATAAAGGTACTAAAGCTAAAATAGGTATGACGGCAATATCTTGAAAGAGTAAGACTGAAAAGGAGTTTTGTCCTGCTTCTTGTTTTATCCAGCCTTTTTCATTTAATGTTTGTAAAACAATGGCGGTTGACGACAGCGCTAACATCAAACCTATAGCCAATGAGGTTTGCCACGCTAGTGAAAACATAAAATAGCAGGCAGCACTGATGAGCAGAGTAGTTATAACAACTTGCAAGCCACCTAAACCAATAATAGAGTGTCTTAATTTCCAAAGACGCGAAGGCTGTAATTCAAGACCGACTAAAAATAACATCATCACAACGCCAAACTCAGCAAAGTGCATGACATCAGTTTGATCGCCAACTAAACCTAATAAGAAAGGCCCAATCAATATCCCCGCTAATAAATAACCAAGCACCGAGCCTAAGCCTATTCGCTTTGCAATAGGTACGGCAATTATTGCCGCGGCGAGATATATTACAGCCATTTCTAACATCGTTTACTCCTGGTAATGTTTATAGTGAAGGGATCAATAAACTAGTCCGACTGCTATTATTCTAATAGATTAGCACTAAGTCTTATAAATCTTATTATTAACGCTATGACAAACTATAGTTTTTTCTGTTCTATAACCACTTCAATTTCGAAATATATACTTTTGAGTACTATAAATGTATTGATTTAACTATTGGAATTACCAAGGTAGATTTGATGGCTTAGATAAAAAGGATGATTGTTATGGTTAAAAAAGATAAAAATTATTCTGATTTACTTTATCTAATATTTATCTAATATTTAACTTATAGTCGTTTTTGTACGCTAAATGTACAGTGATAAGCCTGTCTATTTTTAAAGAAATTATGAAAATAGAATTTAATACCCCGCAAGCGATCCGTCAAATAAAGTTGTCCCCAAAACGTAAAATTCTTATTGATGGTAAAAATCAATGTATACTTCAAGCAATGCTATTTGCTCTGAAATACCATGAAATTTTTTTTACAGAAACTTTTGGTGGATTAATGCTCAAAGGTATAGTCCCCGTTGGTAACTAGTATCTTTCGAGGTGATATTAAGTAAAACCTATTGGTTTACATATTAGCAACCCCGCTATTCATAATATTAATAGCGGGGTTTATTTTAACTGATGATTTAACCGCTAGAAAATTGATGATTAATTTAGTTAGTATTACTTAATCGCTACTTCTTAATTGCTCTGCGATAATATCCATAATGCTAAAGACATTACTTGGTTGGATAACACTATCACTACTCCAGATATCAGCTACTTAAAAGGTCTGAGCAGTTATCAACAAAAAGCGTGAGTGGCTAACACAGAAGTACTCATAGGTTTTTGTAGTGGCTGAATTTTTTCTAAGATTTCTCCTATCCTAGCGATATCGTCAATAATAACTACGTCTTGATTATTCATTTTTATCGA
>JBKEHN010000046.1:0-19723 GCA_046710905.1 Colwellia sp. | reverse complement strand
TACTTTTTCTATTTATATTACTGTTTTCACTAATTATTTAAGGTTATAAAGAGATATTATTGAAAATAATTTCTATTGGTGTATTTCTCCATGATAGAGGTAAAATAAAAATACCTGATGCCCTGCTCAATAAACTAGGTAAATTGACTAACGACGAATTTACTATTATGAAAAACTCAATAGCTGTGGTTATTCTTTTCAAGTAAAGGGTGAAGATATAAGCCAATTTAATCGTATGATTAGACGTTGTAATATTTTTGATACATTAACGGCTACACGTGTTTATAAGCAGGTTATCCGGACGATAAAACTTTTCCTATTCTAAGAGAGTTAACCAAGCAAGAATAATTATATCGTAGTTTAGTTGCTCAATTTATTAAATGTGTTGGAATCTTTCCCATTGGCTCACTAGTACAATTAGAATCTAATAAATTGGCTCTAATCAAAGTTGGTAATGACGCTGATCCTATCAAGCCTAAAGTGCACTCTTTTTAGCACGTAAAAAATTACAGATAGACAATAAGTTGACTTATCTACTACTGAAGACTTTACTATTAAAGGCGTTAGAGCGGAAGAGTTTAATCTTAATATGAAACAAATTATCGATATGTTGTTGATGGCAGGCTAGATTGGTAACAATAATGAATACTGTAGATAAACGTATAACTCAACGGGATATATCATGTTAAGCTATACCTTATCTGAGCCTTACTAGTGGCGCTAAATACCTAGGCAGCGTTATCAATTGCTTTAACTTCCTGAACTTGAGTGTCTTCTTTTTGCAGAATAATTGTTGCCGTTGCCTGCTTATCTTCTTTACGCTTATCTCTTAATACCAATAGACAAGGTGTTAGTACCAAAGTCAAAACAGTCGCAAAAGCTAAGCCCCCTGCAATAGCGGTTGCTAGCTGTGTCCACCACTGTGTTGATGGTGCACCAAAGACTATTGTGCGTTCAAAGAAATCTAAGTTGACCTGTAATACCATAGGCAATAAGCCCAAAATAGTAGTTATTGTAGTTAACATAACAGGTCGTAAACGTTGAGCACCAGTTCGTAATATGGCATCAACTACCCGATAGCCTTCTTTACGTAGAACATTGTAAGTATCAATCAGCACAATATTGTTATTCACCACAATACCCGCTAACGAGATAACACCAATACCGCCCATAACAATACCAAATGGTTTTTGTACTAATAACAGCGCTAAGAATACGCCTACGGTTGAGAATATTACCGCACTTAAAATCAATAAGGCCTGATAAAAACTATTAAACTGAGTTACTAAAATCATTGCCATAACAAAGAGCGCGATAGCAAAAGCATTAACCAAAAATACTTGTGACTCTTGCTGGTCTTCATTTTGTCCTTTAACATCGATTTCAACTGACGGATGTAAACCCAGTGTAGATAACTGTTCTTTGAGCAGCGGTAATTCATTCAGTAATTGCGCACCCACAATTAAGTTAGCTTGCACGGTTACCACACGTTTAGCATCAACACGACGAATAGTATCAACTTTTGGCGCCGCTTTACGCTCGACAAAACTACCAACTGGCACTAGACCCGCAGCGGTTTTCAACCGTAAAGAATCCAATCGACTTATATTACGCTTTTCTTCAGGAAATCGTACACGAATATCGAGTTCATCGTCAACATCGTCTGGACGATATTCACCGAGTTTTAAACCGTTGGTTACCATCTGCACACTTGAGCCAACTAATGCAGCATCAGCGTTATAAGTAGCCGCTTTATTTCGATCAATGATCAACTGCCATTCAATACCTGGTTTGACGCCAGTATCTTCAATATCGGTAAATTTACCCGTGGTTTGTAAGGCATCACGTATAATTTTTACCGATTTATCTAACTCTTCAGGAAAACGAGAGCTTAATTCAAGCTTGAGATCCTTACCACTTTGTGGACCGTTTTCATTCTTTCGTACTTCAATTTCAACGCCAGCTAAATTATCAGTCAATTGATGAATAGTGGCAACGATGTCATCCGCTGATCGTCTTATTTGCCAATCGACAAAATTTAATTTAAAGGTACCAACTTGATTACTACCCCCTGTACGAGTATACAAGGTTTTAATTTCTTCTAGTGATAAAATACGTTCTTCTATAGAACGCATAATGATGTCTTTTTCTTTTACTGATAAATCGCCATGAGAGCGAACTACCATAGTGGCACTTTGTGGTTCAACTTCAGGGAAAAAGCTCACACCAAGACCTGATGTGCTATATAACCACATCACTACAAAAGAGATGACCAAGGTGCCAGCAATAATTTTCCAAGGATGTTTAATCGCTGTAGTCAGAACACGAATATAACGACCAGTAAAACCCGATAATTTATTGAAATCTCCAGCTTCCGCATGATCTATTTGCTGTTGCTCGTTTTTACTCACCACGCGTGCTTTACCCAAAACAGTGCCTAACGTCGGTACAAAGATCAACGCCATTGCTAAAGAAGCAGTTAACACAGCGATGAGAGTAAAAGGTAAGTACTTCATGAATTCACCCATAACGCCTGGCCAAAACATCAAGGGACCAAAGGCTGCCAATGTTGTCGCCGTAGACGCAATAATTGGCCATGCCATACGACGTGCAGCTAAACCATAAGCGACCTTTTTGTTGTGCCCTTCATTCATTTGTCTGTCGGCAAATTCAGTGACAACAATAGCGCCATCAACGAGCATACCCACAGCCATAATCAAACCAAATAGCACAACAATATTGACCGTCATACCCGCTAAAGCGATAACTAATATGCCGGTTAAAAAGGCTCCTGGAATAGCTAAACCAACCAATAAAGCGGTACGACCACCCAAGGCGGCAATAATAACAATAACAACTAATAATACCGCTGAAAAAACATTATTTTGTAAATCAGTCAGGGTATTTTTTATTTCTATCGATTGATCACCAACATAATCTACTTTGACTTGTTGTGGCCATTTAAGACGACTTTCATTAACGATTTCTTTCACTTTATCGACGGTTTCTATTAGGTTCTCACCCGAGCGCTTTTTAACTTCTATCGATACTGAGGGATGACCATTTAATCGAGCAAAACTAGTAGGATCTTTGTAAGCACGGCGCACTGTAGATACATCTTGAAAGGTGATCACACGGTCGGCATCGACCTTAATAGGCAGTTCAAGTAAATCTTGAATATTTTCAAAAACAGAAGGTACTTTGATAGCAAAACGTCCCTTGCCAGTATCCATCGTTCCTGCTGGTACTAAACGATTATTTCGCTCAACAAGATTATAAATATCGGCTTGATCAAGGCCGTAACTTTCCATTAATAACGGATCAACTATGATTTCAACCATATCTTCACGGTCGCCACCAATATCAACTTCGAGCACTTCTTGCATGCCTTCAATTTTATCTTTTACATTACGGGCTATGGTTATTAAGCCACGTTCGGTAACAGCCCCAGATAAAACGACAGTTAATGCTGCTTCTTGGTTAGCCATGGTGACTTCATTTACTACCGGCTCTTCAGTCTCATTAGGCAACTTAGCTTTGGCTAAGGTGACTTTATCACGCACATCGGCAAGTGCTTCTTTAGGATCAAGTCCAGCAATAAATTCTAACGTAACAGAGGCATGCCCTTCACCAGCATTAGAACGCATTTCTTTTATACCAGCGATAGATTTAAGTTCATTTTCCATAGGCCTAACTAGCATACGTTCAGCATCTTCAGGTGAGATGCCATCATGTATCATAGAGACATAAATAATTGGAATAGTGATGTCTGGGTTGGCTTCTTTAGCAATATTATTATAAGTAACTGCGCCAGAAATAAGTAGTAAGACAAATAACATCAGGACAGAGCGGGTGCGGGTTAATGCGGCTTCAATAAGCGTTAACATAATAGCTCCTACTCTTGCGCAGCTTGCGTGGTAGCGGTTTGCTTTGTAGTACTGTCGTCAGCTTTTTCGAAGATAGCATCAACTTTATCACCCGCTCGCACGAAACCTTGGCCTAAGACAATAATATCGGCTTGCTCGCCAAGACCCGTTAGCCATATACCATCACTTTCACTTTTAATGATCTTAATTGGCGTAAATTGCACAATAGATTCTCTCACTGATTTAACGCCAATATTACCTTGCTCATCTAAAGCGAGTAATGCTGGAGATATTTTTATCGCTGACATTCTGGCTAAATCTATCGTTAGTTCACTACTTAAACCCGCTAACAATTGTCCTTTTTTATTATCAATTGCCACTTCAATTTTAAACGTATTGGTTGCATCATTACCGACACTGGCTATATAACGCAGCTTGCCTTTTGCTTTTTCGCCATTTAATAACGTTACTTGCGCCATTTGGCCAACCGACAACTGACTTATTTGTAACTCAGTGACATGAGCTCTAATAATTAGTGGGTCTAAATCAGCAATCATGGCAATATCATCACCTGATGCTACATAATCACCCACTTCAACATAACGTGTATTAAGAATACCAGCAAAAGGTGCCTTGATAATGGTATTGCCAATGTCTAGTTCTAATCTTTTTATTTCCGCATTAACCGACTCAAGTGCAGCGTATGATTGCGCTAAATATACTTTACCTTGGTAGCCTTGTGCATTTAACTTTAAGGCGCCTTGGTATTCTACTTGACGCTGATTGAACAACGCTTTACTGCGAGTCAATTGTGCAGGTAAGTCATTTAACGCAATCTTAGCAATAACTTGCCCTTTAAAAACTGTAGAACCTCGCTTTGCTAGTACCTGAATAATTTTTCCACGTATTTCAGCTTTTAACGTGGTAATACGATCTGGCTCTGTGCGGCCATATAACTCAATCGTTTTATGAATATCTTGTCCAAGTCGGGTTTCAACTTTCACTTTTGCCGTCACCTGCTTTTCATCGTGACTAGAGATTTTTGCTTTTATTTCAGATTTTTGCTCTGCTGCACTCGGACCAGAAGCCATCCATAGTACTAAAACAAAAGTAATTAATGTTGCAATAAGGTAAGGACGTTGTGCTAGCCAACTAGAATTTAGGTTAAATTTCATCATAATATCTCCATATTTATGACCAATATCATAAGGTTTTTTATAAGGAAGGGAAAAACTAACTTGCAACAAATTGTGATGCTTTTTGTAAATTAATACAACAAAAGTGTAAGTCGTATAGCCACTCTACTGGAAAATTCTCATTTCAGTAATATTAGTCTTCAAGTAAAATGGTTATATAAAAAATAAATTATAAGATGGAATACCAACACAAATGCCGACAATTTGTCGGCATTTGTGTTTTTAGCAAGGGGCTATTATAACAAAAAACACTGAGTGCTATGTCAAAGTGATGACATTATCTAATCAAAATCTTCTTAGTCAGCTAGATAGAAAAAGATGAACCACAGCCACAGGTGCTACTAGCATTTGGGTTATTTACCACAAAACGGCTACCCTCTAAACTTTCAAGATAATCTACTTCACCATCGACAAGGTATTGTAAGCTCATAGGATCGATAACCATCATAACACCTTGTTTTTCAATGGTCATATCACCATCATTCACTTTTTCATCAAAGGTAAAACCATATTGAAAACCTGAACAACCACCACCAGTAACATAAACACGTAACTTAAGTGCTGGATTTTCTTCTTCTGTGATTAGCGAAAGGACTTTGCTCGCGGCAGAATCGGTAAACTTAATGGGTAATTCTAGGTCTGACATGGTGCTCTACTTAGTACAACAAAGTACAAAAAAATACGCTATAAAGTGGGATGAATAACAACAGATTCAATTATCTTAAACCTGACTATTTTAGTCAAGTATTATTCTTTACCCCGTATATCGGCTCAACTTGAAGATACTCGTTTCAGGAAACCTGAGCGAATCATTATCGAGACACATTTTTTATTAAGGGTTATTCCCTTAAAAACAAATGTAACGACGAGTATACTTTGCTAAGATTTCCCCAAAGAGCTGTTTATAAACGCTTTCTAATTTCAGCTGAATCAGACATCTGCAAATAGAATGACTATATTACCACTATTGACTGACTTGCCATGACACGCTTTTATCTTTCTTGGCATACTTTTGCCAGCGAGACTGAGTTAGAATAGCTGATACTAGGACATTTTCAGGGATAAAGTTAACTGGTAATGTAAATTCACCATTAATAATCTGGAAATATTGAAAACTAAATTGTAAATCTTTTTTATTTAACTCTGCGACGTCTGCCAGTTTAAGCGTTACTGCTTGGTCACCTTCTCTACCTTTAAAGATTAATTCAAGGTAACCTTTACTATAACGACGCTTTAATTGCTGCTGTACTAAAGTCACTTGAAAGTGATATTTATTCGCTATTTTGGTCGCTTGTATATTTATATTTTCAACAAATAAACCTGCCGCTTGTTTTTCTGGTGCCATGACCTTTTCATAAAAGGCTAGCTTTTTTTTTACTTCAAACTGTTGCTCGGCCGCGGATTTAAGTAGGTCTTGGGCTTTTTGATTAGCCAATTGTTCTACCGCTAATTCAACTTCTAAGGTATGAATTCGCGCTATATTATTTTCTTGTTGCTGATAAAGATGCTCCAACCTAACTTTTTGTTGTTCCAGATTAGTTATCTGAAAATAGTGGTAATAATTTCCTAAACGATAACCGATAAAAAGACAAAGACTGATAACTGTTAATAAAAACAAAGCCGATTTAAAAGTACCTAAGCGCTCAATAACAACACCCAAATTTATTTTTGCTAACCATTTCATTTGTAAAGTATTATAATCCTATAATGATGATATCTATTGCCGCCATAAGAAAACACTTAGCTTTGCCCAATACATCATGGCAAATTTGCTTACTTGCCATTATTGGCGGCTGCGCTTCAGCTTTATTAGTTGTGCTATTTACCCTAACTATTGAAGGAATTGAGCAATTATATCTAATAAAGCGCGACAACTATAACAGCTTAGATGAAGTAAGTCGTTTTGATTTACCCATCATAGGCGCACTTATCATCCTCGTAATTGCTTGGCTTACTGGTTATAAATATCTCCGTACTGGCATCCCTTTTGTTCTACATCGCTTAAAAGTCGCCCATGGTGTTATTCCCTTTAAAAATACCTTAAATCAATTTTGGGGTAGTGCAGTAGCGCTTGCCTCCGGATTTTCTGTTGGTCGTGAAGGGCCAGCTGTTCATCTTGGCGCTGCATGTAGTAGTTATTTAGGCAGTGTACTAAAACTACCTTATAACAGTGTGCGTACATTATGCGCTTGCGGTATCGCTGCAGGTATTGCTGCAACATTTAATACCCCGATAGCCGCGGTAATTTTTGTGATGGAAGTGATCATGCGCGAATACAAGATTCATATTTTTGTCCCTGTGATGCTTGCTTCAATTGTCGGATCTTTGATCACCCAAAGTGTGTTTGATACCAGCCATCATTTTCAATATTTTCATACCATAGCCCTTGAGCAACAACATTACCTTTCCTTAGTGCTATTAGCTATAGGATTAGGGATATTGGCAGCTGCATTTAATAAGTACTTAGTTCTCATTATTAAGCAGAGCGTTAAATACCACATAGTACCGCGCTTACTGCTTGCTGCGTTTATTACCAGTATACTCGGCTATTTAGTCCCTAGTGCTATGAGCACAGGCTATAGCGCAATTGATATTTCATTAACAAGTAATGCACAGTTAGGCTTTTTGTTTAGCTTACTTATAGCTAAATTATTAATGACTATGTTTGCCCTAGGGTTAGGTATACCTGGCGGTATTATTGGTCCAACATTAGGTATTGGTGCAATTACTGGCGCTTGTGCTGGGGCTATTGTTGTACAAGTATTGCCTGGAGAACATTTAAGTAGTGATTTTATTTTAATGGGTATGGCTGGTTTTATGGCTGCCAGTTTAAATGCACCACTTGCCGCCCTACTTACTGTGGTTGAGCTATCGGGTCAACTTGAGTTAATTGTTCCCGCCATGATCGTCATCTCTATCGCTAGTATCGTGTCACGCCAACTTTGTAAAAATGAATCTATTTTTACTATGCAATTAGATGCGCAAAATCTGCTCTATAAAAAGCCTCCCATTGAAGAATCATTACAAAATATTGGCGCCTTGGCGGTGATGAAAGATAACTTGTTAATTTTAGAACAAGCAAGTACTGGCACTATCATTGGAGAACTCATTAATAGTCATGAATCACAATTAATCATTAACAAAGAAGCTGCTGTCGAAATAAATAAAGTAAATAATTATTATTGGGCACAATTAGGTGTTGAAGTTGTTGACGATGCAGGTGAGGATATTGATCATAACCTTGATAAACGATTAATACTGCACAAGCTCATTCCTCTGAATCATCAAGCAACCTTGGCAGAAGCTTATTTAGCCTTAGTAGAGCAGCGTACAGGCGCGGTATATATTTACTATAAAGATATCAATGACTGCATTGGCTTGGTAACTTTTGAACAACTTAGAATTTATTTAGTAGAAGGAAAACTTAATTAATGGAGACGTTTTTAATCAATAATATCCTCTGGCTTAAAGCATTTCATGTCATTTTTATGGTAGCTTGGTTTGCTGGTATTTTTTATTTACCACGCTTATTTGTTAATCATGCAGAAACCGATTCAACTGAAGTGGCAGAGCAACTTAAAGGCATGGAAAAGCGCTTGCTATATTTTGTCACTCCCTTTGCTATTTTTAACCTGTTACTTGGTTTAGCAATAATTTATACTTATGGAGCTAACTGGTTTATTGCCGCTAAGTGGTTACATATCAAATTAAGCTTAGTCACAGTGCTCTATCTTTATCATGGTTACTGTTTTACCTTAGTTAACACCTTTGCCCTCAATAAGAATACTCGTTCTGGACGTTTCTATCGTATTTTCAATGAGATCCCTGTACTGATCTTATTTGCTATCATTATTTTAGCCTATGTCAAACCGATGTAATTTACTCCTTTATTTTTATTCTAACTTACGCCCTTACTAAAGCTATCGGTACCCGTGTTTATAATAGGGCTTATTTTATTTAGGTCTAATTATTGCTTTAATTTAAAAGAGCTTAATTTACTTTATTGAGTAATGAACACTATAATATTGGTGTAATAATAGTTTTTTATTGTTTAGTTAGTTGCATATATCCCCCTAACTAAACAAATGCTCACCAGGTTTTATCAAAGCATAACAAGATTGGGTGGAACTTCATTTACCAACATTGCAGTTATCATCAAGAGAGGATAATTTGCAGTAATGCTAGTTAGATGCTACCAATACGATATGTTAACCATCTAATTTATCTTATTTAGGAAATATTATCATGAAGCATCTTTTATTTGCTATTTTAGTAATCTCAATAATCTTATCCTCGGCACACGCAACAAACCAATCAAGTTTGCTTTTAACCAAGGCTAAAATTGTTGGCGGTGAGCTTGCCGTCCAAGGCGATTGGCCTTGGATGTCTGCATTAGTTTTTACCCAAAATGCAGTAAGTACCTCTTTAAGAGTTGCAGGTACTCAATATGTTAGTGAGCCTTTTTCAAATAGTTCTCCCGGTCAAGCTAGTGCCACTATGGTTGATTGTGGTATTGGTGATGCTCTTTGTACTTTAGCTGAAAACAAAATATGTTTAATTGCCCGCGGTGAAATTGACTTTTCGGTAAAAGTTGATAATTGCCAAGCTAGCGGTGGCATTGGTGCAATTATATTTAACAATACTGCTGGTGTTATAAGTGGCACCTTAGGCGAATATTTTTCAGGGACTATTCCCGTAGTCGCTATCAGTCAAGATGACGGTGCTACTTTACTGACTCAACTTGATAGTATTGCCACTATTAATATATCGGAACAAGTCGCGCTTACCCAAATAGCTAGTTGTGGCGCTAGCTTTATTGGCGATAAATGGGTAATAACCGCAGCTCATTGTGTTGAAGATGCCAATATTGAATATTTAAAAGTAAATGTTGGTGAGTACGATTTAGGTAATGGCGCCGGCAATGCTAAGGCCATTAAACATATTTATATACATCCTGAGTATAATGAAGGCAGTGCTTTTAATAATGATATCGCAGTAATTGAGTTAGTAGAAACAGTTGACAACCCTGCAGTGACACTACTCAATTACGATACAAGCAAACAATTAGCTATGGCTAACAGTTCAGTAACCGTTATAGGTTGGGGCAATAGAACTGCTTATGGTCCTGAAGATGAAGTCCTTACTGGTAGCCAACCTGATAAATTGCGTCAAGTAGAATTATCTCTGCTCAGTAATGAGCAATGCAAGACTAAATTAGCGCAAGCTTATACTGATTTAGAAGGTATTAATTATTTACCAAGTCAGGTTGACATAACCGACAGCAAGATCTGCGCTGAGTTTTTAGGTGGCGGAAAAGGTTCATGTCAAGGTGATAGTGGCGGTCCCTTGTTAGTCAATACTAATCAAGGCTGGCAACAAATAGGTATAGTCAGCTATGGTGTTGGCTGTGCTGATGCAGCATTCCCCGATGTTTATGCCCGCGTAGGTAAATTTACTGGTTGGATCAATAGTATCACCCAAGGAATAGCTATTGAACCTAATCATGACTTTGCTATTACCCCACAAAACACCGCCCAAACAAAAAAGCTATCAGTTACCAATAATAGTGCTATGACCGCAAGCTTAAATTTTATACTCGTCGCTGATAAAGTTGGTAGTACTAGTTTTAGTTTAAACACTGATGATTGCAGTACATTAGCGGCAAAACAAAGTTGCCAAATTCAAGTTGATTTTGATGCTAAAAATGTTGGCCAGCATAACATGGAAATAGTCATAGATAGTGGCGATATAAATATCCCAACCAGCTCAAGTTTTATCCGTGCTGAAGCTATTGCCGAAAGTAGTAGTATCAATACTCAGCTGTCAAATGGCTCTGCTAAATTACTCTGGTTTAGTGGTGGTCAACAACCGTGGCTTATCGATAAGGCTGAAGCCGCAATAATAAGTGGTGACATTGAAGATGATCAACAAAGTGCTGTTTTACTAACATTTACTGGCGCAGGTAGTTTATCATTTGACTGGTCTGTTTCCTCTGAAGAAAATATCGATAACCCTGATGAACCTTTTGATGCCTTATACCTATTTGTTGACGGTGAACAAATCAATTTTATCTCTGGAGACGTTGCTTACACCAAGGTAACCATCGATGATTTAGCAGCAGGGGACCACCAAGTAACATGGTTATATAAAAAAGATGGTGGTGCTAGTGAAGGAAAAGATGAAGGTTATTTAAAAGATGTCATTTTTACCCCCATAGCTATTCCAACTGCTCCTACGCCAGCACCTTCACCTACGCCAGTACCTACACCTACGCCAGCACCTACGCAAACTTCCAGTAACTCGAGTGGCGGCAGTGTATATTTTATTTTATTCATACTCACCTTGTTAACCCTTAATCGTCGACGAATTTAACCACAAACAATTAAATAAAAAGAGGTAGTTAATACGATCTCTTTTTATTTTTACTTCCCCCTGACAAAGCGTTATTAACATTCACAAAGTAGTAGTTTTATGCTATATTATTGGCAAATTTTCTCCCTTTCAATGTAACAAGTCAAGATGATGAAATTCCAAGGCAATCATATACTATCGGTCTCACAGTTTGACCGTGAAGCTATCGCTAAGATTTTACAAATCTCTGCACAAATGGCGCCTTATGCGTCAAGACAAAAACGTTGTCATGTGCTTGATGGTGCAATATTAAGTAATTTGTTTTTTGAACCAAGTACACGTACCCGTGTTAGTTTTGGTACGGCTTTTAATTTACTTGGCGGCTTTGTCCGTGAAACTGTTGGCCAGGAAAACTCATCGCTAAGTAAAGGTGAATCTTTATTTGATACCGCTCAAGTGATCAGTGGCTATTCAGATGTTATTGCTATGCGTCATCCACAGATGCACTCGGTAGAACAGTTTGCACAAGGTAGTTCAGTGCCAGTTATTAATGGTGGCGATGGAGCAAATGAACACCCAACTCAGGCGTTACTTGACCTCTTTACTATTCAGTCTGAGATGATGCACTTTAATAAAGGTTTAGATGATTTAAATATTGTTTTGATGGGCGACTTAAAACATGGTCGAACTGTGCATTCATTGTCAAAATTACTGAGTCTCTATGACAAGGTGAAAATCACTATGGTAGCGCCAAAAGCGTTACAAATGCCTGATAGTATTGTCTCAACATTAAGTGATGCAGGTCATGAAGTTATTGTCACTGAAACGATGGCGGGTAACTTATCCGCGGATGTGATCTATCAAACAAGAATTCAACAAGAACGCTTTGTCAGTAAAGATGAAGCAGAGTTATATCGTGGTCATTTCAGTTTAAATAAAAGTGTTTACCAAAAATATTGCCGCGAAAACACGGTAATTATGCACCCATTACCACGTGACTCTCGTCCAGAAGCTAATGAACTTGATACCGATTTAAATGATTTAGATAACCTAGCTATTTTTAGACAGGCACAAAATGGTGTTTTAGTACGTATGGCTTTATTTGCCTTAACGTTAGGTGTTGAAGATCAATTAACGCAATATGAAAAACCAGTAAACTGGTTCACCAACAAAAACGCCTAATGGCAATATTCCTTATAATATCTAACGGGTTTATTTAATAGCCCTATTGGTATTAGTAACGATTTGAGAAGAAGCAATTATGAATAAATCAGAACAGTTATTTGAACAAGCTCAAAAAATCATCCCAGGTGGCGTTAACTCTCCAGTACGTGCGTTTAACGGTGTTGGTGGTACTCCTTGTTTTATAAAGCGTGCGCAAGGCGCTTATATCTATGACGCTGATGATAAAGAATATATTGATTATGTTGGTTCATGGGGACCGATGATCTTAGGTCATAATCACCCTGCTATTCTTGAAGCGGTTATTACTACCGCTAAAAATGGTTTAAGTTTCGGTGCACCAACCGAACTTGAAATTACTATGGCTGAAAAGGTGCGTGAATTAGTACCTTCCATGGAGTCTTTACGCATGGTTAGCTCTGGTACAGAAGCAACCATGAGCGCTATCCGCTTAGCACGTGGTTATACTGGTCGCGATAAGATATTAAAATTTGAAGGTTGTTATCACGGTCATGCCGATGCCTTGTTAGTAAAAGCGGGCTCTGGCGCTTTAACAATGGGCGTACCTAACTCTCCTGGTATTCCTAAAGATTTTGCTAAACACACCCTAACGGTTAGCTATAACAACATTGAAGAAGTAAAAGAGATTTTTACTCAATATGCGGATGAGATAGCCTGTATTATTGTTGAACCTGTTGCCGGTAACATGAACTGCATTGCTCCTGTTGAAGGATTTCTAGAAGGTCTCCGTGACGTTTGTGATCAATACAGTAGCGTACTAATTTTTGATGAAGTTATGACTGGTTTTCGTGTTGCATTAGGTGGTGCTCAAGCTCTGTATAACATTAAACCTGACTTAACTACCTTAGGTAAAGTTATTGGTGGCGGTATGCCTGTTGGCGCATTCGGCGGTAAACAAGAGATAATGGATTATATAGCCCCAATTGGTCCGGTTTATCAAGCAGGTACCCTATCGGGTAACCCAATTGCTATGGCGGCTGGGTTAGCCTCATTGACTGAGTTGGCTCATGGAAACAAACACCAGCAACTTACTACTTCTACAGAGAAACTAGCAATGGGCTTAAAAGCCGCAGCTGAACGTAATGGCGTTAGTTTAAGTGTTAATTATGTAGGTGCTATGTTTGGGTTCTTCTTCACTGAAGATAACAACCCTATAACGACTTATGAACAAGCCACCCAATGTGACGGTGAAATGTTTAAACGTTTCTTCCACTTGATGTTGGCTGAAGGCGTTTACTTAGCGCCATCGGCATATGAAACTGGATTCTTATCAACTGCACACAGCGATGACATTATTGAAAAAACGTTAGTTGCTGCTGATAAGTGTTTCGCTCAGCTATAACAAGATAATAATAAAAAAGGCTGCTAGTAGTAATACTGGCGGCCTTTTTTATATCTGTATATTATCTAATAACAAACAGATTAATATGTCACTATCGGTTTTTTAACTCACTCTGCAACCAATATAGTCCAACTTGACAACCTAAATTTAGGCCATCAAAAACGGGTAAGTTCTAACCCTCAAGTTCACGCATAACAGCTACTTTATCTATCGATTTTTTACTTTCATCATTATAGATAACTACCGCAATCGCCATTAAATTATCATGCGACGCGACGCTAAGTTTAGCTGCAAATGAGAAGTTATGTTGATTGATTTTATTAATAAATAGAGCAATATCATATAGAAATTTTTAGTCATAAAGTCATCGTACCCTTCAGACATTTCTAAAGATACTTCTATATTTTTATTGATAATAACTTCTACAACATTAACCTTTAAAAGATTAATATTAGCCAAACTGAGTGGGTGTTTAATGATAATATGCTGTCCATTGGTCATATGTTCCTTATAAATAAAAGCACATCACATACTGTAATATATACCACTGTAAAAATAATAAAAAATCAGTAAAATCATATGTATTTATAAAAAATGATCAAATAATTGTACGGTGACTTGCTCTCCTACAGTAACTTTACCCTGTTCACTTGGTAGAATAATAAAGCAGTTAGCTCGCAATAAACTGGATAAAATTCCCGAACCTTGTGAGCCGGTAGAACTGACTATATTTTCACCTGTATCGCTAACCGAAAGTACTCCCCTTTGAAAGTCCATACGTCCTGGTGACTTACGTAGCGCTGTAGTACACTTTGCCACTAAATGGGTACGTTTTAGAGGCTGAGCATTTTGCATCTTAGTTAGTGCAACTAACGCTAATTGGTGGAAAGTTACTAAAGCTGAAACTGGATTACCCGGCAAACCAAAAAAGACACTATTAACTAATTTCCCAAAAGCAAAAGGCTTACCAGGCTTCATCGCAATTTTCCAAAAACTTATGTCACCGAGATCATCTAAAACAGTTTTAGTGTAATCAGCGTCTCCTACCGAAACACCACCAGAAGAAATAACCGCATCAGCCTGTTTATCAGCACTAACAAAAGCCGCTTTAATCGCATCCAAGTCATCGGCAATAATACCAAAATCAATCACGTCAACATTTAGCGTGTTAAGCATCGCCGCTAAAACAAAACGATTAGACTCATAGATATCACCTACTCGTAAAGGATGACCTGGTAATTTAAGCTCATCACCAGTAGCAATTAGCGCTACTTTTAATTTACGATAAACAATAACCTCAACTACTCCCAAAGAGGCGAGCACCCCGATATCAATCGCAGTTAATTTATGGCCCGAAGACAGCACTTGTTGATTAATTTTGATATCTTCACCAGCATTTCGCACATTGGAGCCAAAACTCTTATCTTGTGAAAAGGTGATATTTTCACCATCAGTACTAGTATTTTCTTGCATCTCAACAGAATCACAACAATCAGGCATTTTAGCCCCAGTCATAATTCGAATACATTCACCAAGCTGACATTTTCCCTGAAAGGGCGACCCCGCCATAGATCGGCCAACGAGCGTTAGCGTTTTACTGGCGAGCAGACTTTCCATAGCAAAAGCATAACCATCCATCGCAGAATTATCATGAGGTGGCACATTTAATGGACTGGCAATATCTTGTGCTAAAACATAATGCAACGCTTGCTCAATAGGCAGAGTTAGCGTTTCAGTAATAGGTGAGATTTGAGATAACATATTAGCTAAAGCTTGTTCAAACGGTAAAAGCCCTGGGGCTGAGCAACAATCAGACATAAAAACTCTCTTAAATACATAGTACAATTACTTGATACGGACAGATTTACTCTAAACTGATGCAAACTTATTTAGAGACGTGCTGAGCAAATCAATATTGACACCAATTTTACTAACTAAATTAGCCTTTTCAAATACTTAAATATCTAATAACGTCGCTACTGTTAATCACAATACTCGCTATTATTCAAGCAAACGTATTATTCTTGAATATTTATTCACATTGAGTTTGGTAACCTTAATTAATCCAAATGGTATGATAAATTCATTAAGGTTAGTATCGCTTAAATTACGATAAAATTAATAGTCATTTAACCGTATGTTTATTGATTACGCTCAATAATGAGCTTGGGGAAAAGTATTACCCTTTAAGAATAACAATAGTATACGTCTCAGCCTTGTCACAATGCAGTATTGGATATTGAAGTCTCACGGGTATATACTAATTATGGAATAAAACTTATTTATAACACCGAGCTATCACAGCTAACATTACTGTACTTTTTGGCTAAATAAAATCTGCTGATTGCCAGTAATCATGTTGTGACACGCCGTAACTAAGTCCATGGTTATCATGGTTTTTAGTTGCCAGGGTTAACAAGGAAACACGTTAGCCTCCCTACATTTGGAAAGGTGACATGTTAACAGACAACTTTGGCCGTAGGTTCTCATACTTGCGCCTCTCGATTACTGACGTGTGCAATTTTAGTTGCACTTACTGCTTGCCTGATGGCTATCAGTGCGATCAACCGCGTGATTTTTTATCGCTATGTGAGATCAAACGTATAACAAAAGCTTTCGCCGAGCTCGGAACTGAAAAGATCCGCATTACCGGTGGTGAGCCAGCCTTACGTAAAGACTTAGCTGAAATCATTCGAATATGTAAAGAAACTCCCGGTATCAAAACAGTTGCCATTACCAGTAATGGTTTTAAATTACCAGAGCACCTGCCGCAATGGTTAGATGCTGGTATTGATGCGATCAATATCAGTATTGATAGCTTAGATCCGCGTCAATTTCACGCGATAACTGGCCACGATAAACTCAAAACTATCCTCACGGGTATTGATATGGCATTGGCTGACGGCAGAGCGTCAGTTAAAGTTAATACGGTATTAATGCGTGATCACAGTGGTAGAGAGATTCAAAGCTACCTTGACTGGCTAAAAGATACACCTATTACCTTACGATTTATTGAGTTAATGCAAACAGGTGACAATAAGAAATTTTTTGATGCGCAACATGTACAAGGCTCTCGTATTAAGCAAAACTTAATTCTCGATGGCTGGCTTCCTGTAATTCAAAATAAATCAGCAGGCCCTGCACAAGAATTTTATCACCCAAACTATCAAGGTAAAGTTGGCTTGATCATGCCCTACTCTAAAGATTTTTGTAGTAGTTGTAATCGTTTACGAATAAGTTCGAGTGGTAAATTACATTTATGCTTATTTGGTGAAGAAGGTTTATCTTTACGTGAAGAATTGCAAAGTGATGATATAGAGCCTTTACAAGCAAAAATATTAGCCTTACTTGGTGATAAAAAAGCCACTCACTACTTGCATGAAAAACTAACTGGCGCCACTAAACATCTTGCTATGCTTGGAGGTTAATCATGACTATTCAAGCAATAGATTGTTTAGGTGTAGTGCTCGCTGGCGGTTTATCTTCTCGTATGGGGCAAGATAAATCTCAGCTTATCCATCAAAAACTCAGTCGTCAAAAGCTTAGTCATCTAAATAAGTCAGTAAACTCATCAATTAAATCTAAAGTTTCCATGCTAGATTTTTCAAAACAGCTATTAGTGGATGCAGGCATAAATAACATAGTTATTAGTGGTGATAACCATCAAATTCCAGACTATGTGGCACAAGCGGGACCTGTTGGTGGCATTTATAGTGTGCTTGCGCATTACCTGGCAAATAGCCCTGAACATTTACAGCCTAAAGCCTTATTAATATTGCCCATTGATTTACCCTTAATGACAGCCTCAGCTTTAACTGAATTGCGTCTAAAAGGGGAGCTGAGTCAGAAAGCGACTTTTTTTAGTGACAGCCAAAAAAAAATGCACCATATCCCTTTATATTTACCCAACAATGCATTTTTATCTCTGTTTTTGGCACAAGCCTTTAAAGGGGGAAAAATAGCTAAGAGTAGTAACAATAGTAGTAAAAATAACCCTAAAAATGGTCCTTCCGTTAGGGCCATGTTAGAAAAAATACCCCATCAGGTGATTTCAAGTATTAATAGTCAGCTACTGTTTAATACCAATACGCCTGAGCAATGGCAACAAGTACAACAACAATTTTAAGACGCTCGTATAAAGTAGTAATACACTGCTATATAAATGGCAAAACACCACAATATTTTTAAATCGAAGATTTAGTAAAGGATAAACCTATGTCAGCACATGGCGGAAAAACTTTCGTTGCCTTAAATATCGCTGTTTTAACGGTATCGGACACACGTACCGAAGAAAACGACACCTCTGGTCAAGCACTGGTTGAGCGTTTGAAACAGTCAGGTCACAACTTAGCGGATAAAGCCATTGTCATTGATGATGTATATCAACTTCGCGCCCAAGTATCAAAATGGATAGCAGATGACACTATCAATGCCATTATCTCTACTGGTGGTACTGGTTTTACTGAGCGTGATAATACCCCAGAAGCCTTAATACCATTATTCGATAAAGCGGTTGAAGGTTTTGGCGAAATATTTCGACATGTGTCGTTATTAGAAATTGGCACTTCTACTATACAATCACGCGCTTTTGGCGGCATTGCTAATAAAACCGTCGTACTGTGTGTGCCTGGCTCCACCAACGCTTGTAAAACAGCGTGGGATAAAGTGATTAAAGAGCAACTAGATGCCAGCCATCGTCCTTGTAATTTTGTACCTCACTTAAATATTAGTGCTGAGTCTTCAACCATTAAAATGTGTGAGACTCGTGGCTAATGACAACAAATACTTCAGTTACTGCAGAATTAAGTCACCTAAATCAGCAAGGTGAAGCGAATATGGTAGATGTCACTGAAAAGGCGATGACATCACGTACCGCTACCGCGCAAGGTTTTATTAAAATGAACCGAGCGACTTTTGAATTAATCACCACTGGCAAACATAAAAAAGGTGATGTTTTTGCGGTAGCGCGTATTGCCGGTATTCAAGCAGCGAAAAAGTGCAGTGATTTAATCCCTTTATGCCATCCTTTAATGCTCAGCAAGGTACAGGTAGATTTCACCCTTGATCTTAAAAACAGTCAAGTACAAGTGAATAGCTTATGTCGTTTAACCGGACAAACAGGCGTTGAGATGGAAGCATTAACAGCTGTTTCAATTGCATGTTTAACCTTATTTGATATGTGTAAAGCGGCAGATCCCGCCATGATGATTCACGGTATTGAAGTATTAACTAAAGAAGGTGGTAAGTCTGGTCATTGGCAAAGCCCTTCTACTTCACTTAGCTAAACGTAACTAAATTCTAAGAGAAAACCTTATGATTAAAATTGTTTTTTTTGCTGCACTCAGAGAGCAACTTAACTGTGCTGAACTATCTCTAGCCGCTGATGATAATACTAAAACAGTCAATGATATTAAACAGTTATTAAGTAATAAAAATGAACAGTGGCAACAAATTTTTAGTAATACCTCACTATTATCGGCAGTAAATTATGACATGGTTGATGGTAGTCACTTGGTAAAATCAGGTGATGAAGTCGCCTTCTTCCCACCAGTTACTGGAGGATAAGTCATGTCCAATCACAGTCATTTAAACGAAATATCGATTCAAGCAGCTGATTTTAACTTAGCTGATGAAGTTTTTTTACTTGAAAAAGATAACGTCATCGATGGCGCAATTGTGACTTTTACCGGCAGAGTTAGAAATCACAACAATGGTAATTCAGTCACTACGTTAACGCTTGAGCATTACCCAGGTATGACAGAGAA